>JANLVW010000171.1:0-10774 GCA_031364205.1 Ferruginibacter sp. | reverse complement strand
TTGGGAATAAGCCTTTTTGCTGAGATTTGTATTTCAAAAGAACTTTATAGTCTTGCACCAACAGTTATGCTATGTATTTTATAGTCTTTTAATGGGTCATCTATAAGTAACCACCGAAGGATGAATGGTTGAAGTATTTAGGAGCAATAGTGTAAAGTAGGCATTGCTATAGTTGAAAACTGATTTACTATTAAAAAAAATGAAGATGGCAATAGCAAAAGATATTATTTCGCAGGGACTTAGTGGAGCGATAGGGAAAGAAATCGTGTTTAAAAGATATATTGATAAAACAGTGGTAACGAAATACCCTGGTATGAAAAAAATTGTGCCGAGTGCTGCACAAAAAATACAGAGAAAGAAATTTAAGGAGGCAAATACTTTTGCAAAAAGCATTAATGATAATCCTGTAAAAAGGGCTGCTTATGGTTTGAAAATACCTTCGGGTAAAAGTGTATACAGGTGGGCGGTGAAGGAATATATGAAGAGAAATCGTGAATTGTAAACTGCTAATGTGGAAAAGATGTAAAGTCTCACAAAAGATTATGCCACAAATGAATACAATAATAAGAAAGAATTTGAACCTTAAAGGCACTAAAGGAACCAATAATTCACAAAGGATATTATCAACTGCATTTTAAAGAGAAGACATATTTTAAAAAGATTTCTTCTCTGGCTAAGCAATTAATACACTTAGGGGAAAAAATAATGGAGAGGCATATTTTGCAAAGACAGATGTGGACACGGTGAGAGATAGATCATTTTACAGTTTGTCATATCTAGGTTTAAATTATTAAAACTGTATTGTATTATAAAGAATAAGTTTTTAGCAAACTTTGTGAAAAATAGAATGCTTTATATACAATCGTACCAAAAATAAAAAAGCACTTTTTAAAATAAAAATTGACTTTAATATATCTGTTAGTATACAAACCAATTTAGAAAGCAATTACTCCTGGCATTAAAGCATATCCGCACCGAGCAACAGTTCAGAATGTCATGAATAAAAAGGTTCCAAAATCATAAAGTTATAATTAAAATAGCGTTTTTTACATCTTGAAAGTTTCCATGTTTATTAGATTTTATTAGTAGTCCTCAAACCATACCTTTGTAATTATCTTAGTTTCATTTATTGACGTTTTTATATCAGTTTTTTTAACCTTTCATTAACCCATAGGCGTTTACTTTTACCGCTTAAGAACTTATTATGAGAAAATTTTTTGCAATCCTATTTGCATGTGCCATTTCTACCATTGCTATTTCGCAAACAAAACCTTCTATTTCTTCAAAATTCGGCAACCGGCCGGCTGATCATTTAATGATACAGCTGGCCTCTAATTTCTGGAATGGCACTGCTGACAGTGTATCTAAATATATTAAAGGTTTTAACCGCAGCGCCAATGTATACTTAATGTACGATAAGCAGTTTAAAACAAATCCCCGGCTTAGTGCGGCTATTGGAATTGGAGTGGGCACAAGCAATATTTATTTTAATAAAATGGAAACTAAAATTGCTTCAAATAATGCAAAACTGCCTTTTATTAAAACTGATACAGGCAACAATTATAAAAAATACAAACTAGCAACTGCTTACCTGGAAATACCTGTAGAGCTAAGGTTTATGTCAAAGCCCGAAACGCCCAACCAATCTATTAAAGCAGCCATCGGTGTAAAAGTAGGTACACTGTTAAATGCACATACCAAAGCAAAAAATCTTGAAACTGCCTCAGGTGGCAAACTAAACGGGCTAACTTTAAAAGAAAGCTCAAAATCATTTTTTAATACCACAAGAATTGCCGCTACTGCAAGGGTAGGTTACGGTATTTTTTCATTGTTTGGCGCTTATAACCTTACCGGTATTTTTAAAGACGGTGTAGCATCAGATACTAAACTGGTACAAGTAGGTATTACAATAAGTGGTTTATAATTCATCAGCAAATGATTATGTTTTTAATACGGTTTACGTTATTACAATAGTTAAAAAACCCTCACACTTTGAGGGTTTTTTGTTTGCTGTAAAGTAATCAGCTAATTTTGCAACTCACCTCACAATATCAACCGATATCCTGTAATGAGCGATGCAATTAAACACGAATGTGGACTTGCTTTTATTAGACTCCGCAAACCATTCAGCTACTACCAGCAACAACACAACTCAGTTTTATATGGCTTAAATAAACTGTATCTCCTTATGGAAAAGCAGCATAACCGTGGGCAGGATGGTGCGGGCATTGCAGCTGTAAAACTTAATACTGAACCCGGTTATCCATTTATGTACAGGTTGCGCAGCTGCGCACAGCAACCCATTGCAGATCTTTTTCAACAAATAGGTAAAGAAATTGAAGAGATAGAAAAATATCAACCCGATATTAAAAGTCATCCCGGGTTAATGAAAGGCCATATACCGGTATTAGGTGAAATTTTGCTGGGACATTTAAGGTATGGCACCCAGGGTAAAAATGACGTTCAGTTCTGCCATCCGTTCATCAAAAAAAATACTATTCCATCCCGTAATCTTGCGCTTGCAGGCAATTTTAATCTGGTTAATACAGATGAACTTTTTGGGCTGATAAACATTGATCCCGGCACATTTGAAAAGCAAAGCGATCTTGCTGCCATGATGGAAGTGCTTTATCATTTTCTTATAAAAGCAGATGAATTAAACCCGGGTAATCCCGATATTATTGGGATGCTAAAAAAAGCTGTACCCCTGTTTGATGGTGGTTTTAATTTTGCAGGGATTACAGGAAATGGTGATGGTTTTATTGTAAGAGATGCGCACGGTATTCGACCTTCTTATTACTATGTAAATGATGAAATTATTGTAGGAGCAAGTGAGCGTGCGGCTATACGCACAGCTTTTAACCTGGAAGAAAATGAAGTAAAAGAATTGATGCCCGGCACAGCCTTAATAGCCAAAGCAGATGGCAGTTACAGCATTGAACAGATTGTACCTGCGCAGGAAAGAAAAGCCTGTAGTTTTGAAAGAATTTATTTTAGCCGTGGAAGCGATGAAAAAATTTACAGAGAAAGAATAGCACTGGGTTACTTTTTAAGCAAAATTGTTTTAAAAGCTGTTGACTATGATCTTAAAAACACCATTTTTTCTTTTATTCCAAATACTGCCGAAACTGCATTTTATGGATTAATTAAAGGAGCTGAAGATTATTTAAATGAAATAAAAAAAGAGCGCATACTAAGTTGGGGAAAAGAGTTTGATGAAGAAAAGTTATCAGAAATGATCAACAGGAAAGTCCGGATAGAAAAGATTGCGATTAAAGACGTTAAGCTTCGCACTTTTATTACAGAAGACAGCAGCCGGAACGAAATGGTTCAGCATGTGTATGATATTACTTATGGTACTGTAAAAAAAGACCGGGATACCCTCATTGTAATTGATGACAGTATTGTAAGAGGTACTACACTTAAAGAGAGCATTATAAGAATGCTTAACCGACTTAAGCCAAAAAAAATTATTATAGTATCCTCCGCTCCTCAAATAAGATATCCTGACTGTTATGGAATAGATATGAGTAAAATGGGCGATTTTATTGCATTTAAAGCTGCAGTAGCTTTATTAAAAGAAAGAGGCGATGAACAGGTGCTTACAGATATTTTAGAGAAATGTAAGGAGCTGCAGCGCAATAATAAACTGCACACCGAAAATTTGGTAAGGCTTGTTTACAGGTCTTTTACACCGGAAGAAATTTCAAGCAAAATAGCACAACTTATAACACCCGAAGAAGTTACCATACCCGTTGAAGTTATTTACCAGACTATTGAAACCCTCCATGAAGCCTGCCCAAATAACAAGGGTGACTGGTATTTTACGGGTAATTATCCTACCCCCGGTGGAAATCGTGTTTGTAACAAAGCTTTCATTAATTTTATGGAAGGAAAAAATGTAAGAGCATACTAATGTTTGGCATAATATTTATTAATGCCTGCACAAAAAAGTAACAACCAAAACTTATTTATTATGGATAATAAAACTTTTAACAGCCAAAAAATGAATATTCTTATTATTGAAGATGAAGGTGATATTTCATTAATCTTAAACCTTATGCTTAAAAAGGAAGATATTGAAATTGAACATGTAACTACTCTTGCAAAAGCTGCAACTTTTTTAAAAGACCAAAGTGCCGACATTGTAATTATAGATAACCAGTTGCCGGATGGCCTTGGCTTAGAATATATTAAAGAAATTAAAAGTAGCTATCCGCTTATTAAAATTATAATGATTACCGGTAATACCGATACCACAGATAAAGCAACAGCTTTACAAAATGGTGCAGATATTTTTCTTGCGAAACCATTTACCAAAGAGCAGATACAGGTAGCAATAGAAAATGTGTCTTCATTAAAAGTAGCATGAGCATCTTATAAATAGCCTCCAATTACTAAAGAATATTTAAAGTAATCGGAGGCTGTTTTCATTTTACAAATGATATAAACCTGATTTGTAGAGCATATTTACAGGCTTGTTGTCCCAGAATATTTCAAAATCTTCCATACCGGCGTTAGTGTAAGTATCCTTAATCTGCTGAAGGGTTAATTGTGTTGTATTGGTTATATTAAGAAGAGGAAGTATTGAAACAAGCCACTCCCCCTGCTGTTTTAAAACCTGAATTTGCTGCGTATGCCTTTTGTTTATAAACGTAAGTGTTGCCATCTCTCTTGTGTTTCCTTTTTTTGATTGTGTAAAGTATTCTAATGAAGGAATGTTGCCCGTAAAAATTATTTTTGCGGAAGGTTTAAAACTGTTTAACTCCTGTTCATTTAATGCATTCAAAATAAAATCAGCAGCAATTTTTGTTTTAGGAATTTTGTGATCGAACCACTTTTGCAGCGGCTCATCCACTCCAATATTGTGCATATAATTAAACAGCGATTTTTTTAAGCCATAGCCAAAACTATCATGATCGCCACCGGTTTCGTCTTCATATTCAACGTCATTATTTGCAAAGCTGCCGATAATTTCGTTAAGTGTTTTAACATTAAATTTTTGCGGATTTAAACCTACAGGACTGTGGGCTGTTAACGCAAAACGATGCCAAAACGCTGACTGTAATACGCCTGCTGAAAAAAGCTGCCGCACCATTTCTAATGAGTCTACCGTTTCCTGATCTGTTTGTGTAGGAAAGCCATACATAAGATACGCATGAACCAATATACCTGCCGCTGTAAAATGACGTGTAACTTTTGCCACCTGCTCAACAGTTATTCCTTTCTCTATCAGTTTTAAAAGTCTGTCAGATGCAACTTCTAATCCCCCCGATACAGCTATGCAACCCGAAGCGCTGAGCAACAGACAAAGATCTCTGGTAAAGCTTTTTTCGAATCTAACGTTGGTCCACCAGGTTATGACCATTTTCCTTTTTAAAATCTCCACAGCTACCGCACGCATTAAGGCAGGTGGCGCAGCTTCATCTACAAAATGAAACCCATTTTGTTTTGTCTGGGTCATTATCTCCTGCATGCGGTCGCAAATAATTCCTGCTGCAACGGGCTCGTAAATTTTTATATAATCCAGCGATACATCGCAAAAAGTACATTTGCCCCAGTAACAACCATGAGCCATGGTTAATTTATTCCACCGTCCGTCGCTCCACATTCTATGCATAGGGTTTACAACTTCTATTGCAGAAATATATTGATCTAATAGCAGATCGCTGTAATCGGGTGTGCCCACTTCGCCCTGCCGGTAATCTTTTACAAATTTGTTGTTTATGTAAACCACTTCTCCGTTCTGCAATAAAAAAGTTCGTTTAAGCTCTTCAACAGTTTTGTTTTTTGTAACGTAGGCAATCAGGTTTTCAATTGGTGCTTCACCATCATCAAGCGTAATAAAATCATAAAATTCAAACACCCTTTTATCTGCAAGGGATCGTAATTCTGTATTTGCAAAACCACCGCCCATCATTACTTTTACCTCAGGATAATTCTTTTTTAGCCATTGACCACAACGTAAAGATGTATATAAGTTTCCAGGAAATGGAACAGAAAGTGCAACCATTTTTGGCTGTAGGAATTTCATTTTTTTAGCTAGAATTTCTAGCAACAGTTCATCAATGAAACTATAAGGTTTTTGCAGTTCATTGTACAATCCATCGAAACTGTTTGCGGAACGGCCAAGTTTTTCAGCATACCTGCTAAAACCAAAATGTTCATCAACCGTTTCTTTAATTAAGTCTGATAAATCTTCGAGATACATTGTGGCAATATACTTTGCCTTATCCTGTATCCCCATATTGCCAAAGGCTTTTTCCAAATCGTCAGTATGCACAAAACGTGATGCTTCAGGCAGCATTTCTCTTTTGCAAATGCTGTGTGCAAGGGTTGCATCTTTATCCTGCAAAAAAGCAATTACAGCATCGACAGTATGGATGTAATCATTTTTAAGCACCAGCATTTTCTCCGCATTGTCAGAATATTTTATACCGGTTAAATGTATTTTGTCAAACAGTTTCGTTAACCCGGATTGAGAAAACAAAGCTGTAGTAACTTCTATACCCAAGTCGCACTGAAAAGAAGTAATACCTTTTGTGTTTAAAAAACCTTTTATGTAAGCCGTTGCGGGGTAAGGTGTATTTAGCTGGGTAAATGGTGGCGTTATAAGAAGGATGGTTGTGATAGAATTTTTATTTTAATGCAAAAGTATGCCTCTGTATTTAATTTTTAATTGTATATATATTAGAAATATGTTGACAGATATGAATTTTAAAAGGGATGGTATTATAATTGCCAATATTTTAAACCAACAAGTAAAATATGAAAACATTAATAGTAGTGCGCCATGCAAAAAGCAGCTGGGCAAATATTGGAGAAAGAGATTTTGACAGAAACCTAAATGACCGAGGGAAAGAGGAGGCTCCTGCTATGGCTGAGAAACTGTTACATACCAAAATAAAGGTAGATGCATTTGTAAGCAGCCCGGCAAAAAGGACCCGCAAAACAGCAAAAGCTTTTATTGAAGCATTTGGCAAAACAAAAAAAGAAATAATATTAATAGATGATTTATACAATGCTTCATCGGCAACATTTTATGAAACAGTCGCCGCCTTAAATGATAAATATGAGGCTGTAGCTGTATTTGGGCATAACCCAGGCATAACTGATTTTGTAAATACGCTTTGCAACACCCATATAGATGAGATGCCTACCTGCAGCATGTTTGCTGTGCAAATACCTATAACTTCATGGAAGGATTTTAAGGATGCTGAAAAAGAATTTTTGTTTTTTAAATTTCCAAAAGAATCGTAAATCCCAGAAAACAGATTGTATAATTTCCTTAAATAGCTATTTATAAAGGAAGGGCAACCGAATGGATTAACATGTTTTATAACACAAAGCGTTTATTTTTGCAGTATGAAAAAGTTGGTTTTCTTTATTGTGGTCTTGTTTTTAAATTTAGCTGTTTTTGCACAATGCTCTATGTGCACAAAAACGGCGCAGCAGTTAGGTGAGAAACCTGCACAGGGTTTAAATTCAGGCATTCTTTATTTAATGTTTGCTCCCTTTATTATTGTTGGTTTTGTTGGATACAGGTGGTGGAAAGGACAAAAAAGTGAGGAAGCTTAGTGGTTTTTGGCTTGCAGCACGAAATACTAATAATAAAATATGCAAAGTAGAATAACAGGAGGCGATACAAAATTGTTATTTACCGCCAGAGTACTTTCAAAATACGATGTTAGCTATTATCGATGCTTAGAAACGGGTTTTATACAAACAGAAAATCCCTATTGGCTTTCAGAAGCTTATTCATCTGCCATAACTAAACTTGATGTTGGCCTTGTACTGCGAAACCAAAACATGGCCGTCATAACAGAAGAATTACTTTATTTTAATTTTGACCACAGTAAAAAATTTTTAGATTATGCGGGTGGTTATGGTTTGTTTACAAGGATGATGCGGGATAAAGGTTACGATTTTTATAACACTGATATTTACTGCCAGAATATTTTTGCGGAATATCAGGATCTGTCAAAACTGCCTGCCAACACTAATTTTGAACTGGTGACTGCCTTTGAAGTTTTAGAGCATTTACCTGAACCTATGGTGGCATTGAAAGATATATTTGACAGGTATGATAATGTATTGTTTTCAACCGAAATTCTGCCGAAGGATTTACAAGCTTTAGAAAACTGGTGGTATTTTATTTACGAAACAGGGCAACACGTTTCCTTTTACACACAAGAATCTTTGGCATTCATAGCAAAAAAATTTAACAGACATCTTTATTCTAACGGAATTAATATTCATCTGTTTTCTAAAAAGATACTTTCAACAAATCCATTTTCTTTAAAGCTGGGTAAAGGCAATTTTTTTATGAAAAAAATGAGGGCGAAGTTTGATAGGTATGAGAGAAGAAATAATTTAAATAAAATTCCTCAGAAGCCCAGTTTGATGCCTCTGGATATGGAAGAAGCCAAAAAAAACCTTTTATGATTTTGCTCCATATGGATTAATGTTGGCAGCAATAACAAAATCAATGGCATCATCAAAAATTGACATTGCTTTTTGCCATGAGTAGTTTTTTGTAACATATTCATAACCATTAAGTCCTTTTTGTACATTTTCTGATCCCTCAATTACCTTTTTTAAAATGGCTGTAAATTCATTATCGTTATTATACATCCAGCCACCGTTACTATTTTTAATATGGTCTTTTAATACCTCACATTCTCCATTGGCGATTACTGGAATTTTACAGGCAAAACTTTCTAAAACCACCAATGAAAGACTTTCATATTTTGAAGGGATAATTAAGGCTTCTGCATGTTTCATTAGCTGTTCCTTTTCTTCATCACTAACAAAACCTGCGTAAATAATATTTTCATTTACAGTTTCTTCAATCATATTTTTACCTGCTAAAACCAGGGTAATAGATTCCTTATTATTGTTAGTAAAACTTACAAAGCTTTTTAATAAATCATTGCAGCCTTTTGCTGCATCTATTCTACCAACATAAATAATATATTTGCCTTTAATACTGAATTTTTTTATCAATTCACTATTCTTTTGGCCGTCAACCGTTTCAATACCAACTGACATTACATCCTGTCTTATTTGAGCTATATCAAATAATATATTTGAAAATTTCTTTTCAGATTCTGTTAAGAACATTAATGAGCGTGGTGATGCCATTGTTTTTTTAAAAATGGGGAAATAAGCCGGTTGCTCGTCATGCATTGTTGGGATAAAAATACTTTTGTGAGGTACAGCTAAAAGCCCCGATACTGACGGGTAATATAAGTATGTTACAAAAATAAAAGCATCATACTCCTGTTCGTTTTCCTCTAAATATTTCAACAACCCGTACATTGCCGGGCCTTGGTTTTCAACCCATAAAAGACCTTCTTTTTCTCCAACTTCTGCGGATGGAAAAAGTTTTAAATACCATGCTGGTTGTCCAATAAATCTGTAAAGTTTTTGGTACAAAAGCCTACCCCTGTATTGTCTGTTTAATCTGTGTACTTTTTTTGCAACGGCCTTTGGCTTGTGGTCAAATCTTATAATTTTTACCCCGTTCTCTTGGCTTTCTCCTTCGGGCAATTCAGGCTCCCAAAAATGGTAATCCAGCGCTCTGCTTGTAAGTACAGTAATATCATATTTTAGCGCTAATTTTTCAGCTACCATTCTCGCTAAAACCTCTGCACCGCCATTTACCTGCCGACCATATCGCTGTACAATTAAACCTATTTTTTTCTTAACCATGTTATGCACTAGACCTATTTAAAATGTTTAAGATAACTGTATAAATTAAATTTTTTCTCCTGCATTTTTACTGTAATATCTTTTTGCAAATCATTTATATCAATATCTTTCATTCTGTTCTTTGTTATAAGGAGATAAGCTTTTTGAGCATACAACCGCACTTTGTTTTGCAAGGAATTTTGTAAGCCATTATTTAATTTAATAGCATCATACAATACTTCTATCCCTTCATTTTTTGAAGCTGCAGTTTTTAGTACAGGCACTTCCTGCTGCTTGGATGAAAATGCGGGCGCAAGCATATTCCGCAAGTATTTTACAAAAGTATCTGCACCGTTTCTGTCGCATTTATTTACCACAAAAATGTCTGCAATTTCCATCAGCCCCGCTTTCATTGTTTGTATTTCATCGCCACCTTCGGGCACCAAAACAACTACTGTAGTATCCGCAAGCCCGGCTATTTCAATTTCGTTTTGCCCTACACCAATTGTTTCAATAATAACATGGTCAAATGCTGCGGCTTTTAGCAGATCTGTAATTTCAATTACTTTAGGGCTAAGCCCACCCAAAGAACCTTTGCCGGCAAGAGACCGTATAAAAACATTTTTATTGTTGTACCAGCGGCTCATTCTTATTCGGTCGCCCAGTATAGCGCCTTTGTGAAAAGCCGATGAAGGATCGATACACAATACAGCTACTCTTTTATTATCTTCTATTAATAGGTGTATAAGCTGATCTGTAATAGTACTTTTACCGGCACCGGGCGGGCCGGTAATGCCTGTAACAGGCACTGCGGAAACTTGCAAAGTCTCAAGCAATTTCTCGTAGCCTTCAACTTCGTTTTCTATTAAAGAAATACACCTAGCAAGCGATTTTGTATTACCATTAAGTGCTTCTTTCAAAATTGCTGTGTGCATTAAATTGTATGCTTATAGTTGTGATTAAGTAAGTTAAAAATTAATAAAGACTTCTGTACACTTCAAAATATTTTTTTGCAGCATTTTCCCAAGTTAACATTTTTGCCCTTGCTGTAATTTTACTCTCTGCATCAGGATTTTCTTTG
>JANLVW010000010.1:0-1584 GCA_031364205.1 Ferruginibacter sp. | reverse complement strand
TATTTATTTATTAATTTTTCATAAATACTTTATATACTGTAATTTACAAAAATATATAATGCTTATTTTTATAGGTTTATTTTTAGAATAAATTGTAGAATATTTATGTTAAAAACTAAATTTTGTAGTTTTAAATTATTAAAGTTTTCAAAACTATTTTTACAATGAAATAGATATGTCGTATTTTGTAAAATAAATTAAATTAGTGAAAATATCAAACAACATTCTCCTACTGATTTCAATGTTAGGAATAGTATTTCAGACTTCCTGTCATGAACCAAAATCATTAGAATTTAAGGAATTTAAAAACCTCAGGGTAGATAAATTATCATTTGCAGGGGCTTCACTTACCGTTGATTTGGTTTATAACAACCCAAACAATTTTGGCTTACAATTAAATAGAACGGATTTAGATGTATTTGTAGACAGCACCTTTCTGGGTCACTCTTCTCAGGACATACAAATAAATATCCCAAAGAGAAATATTTTTACCATTCCTTTAAAACTCGATTTGGATGTGAAAAATTTACTTAAAAATGGAATTACTTCCCTCTTTAATAAAAATGTTGCGGTAAGAGTTTTGGGTTCAGTAAAGGTGGGAAAGGCAGGTATTTATAAAAGTTTTCCTGTGGATTATACAAGTATCCAAAACTTCTCCATGTTTAAATAATTGCTGTAATAATATAATATTGTTGATTTAAGACATAAAAAATCGACCTTTTAAGATCTCTTTTTTAAAAATAACTTATTTTATTAAGGCTTTTTTACTTGCATTTGTGGTGCTTTACAACCCGGAGAAAGCTTCTTAAAAGCAGATTCTTCAGCTGCTACATCATCTGCATCAAAGCCAGCATTTGCAATCATTGTTTTTATCTGTTCAATATCAGTTCTGTCTGTTAACCAAGTTATCGTCACATTTTTCTTTTTTAAATCTGCCTTATAAGCAACAATACCGTATTGTTTAAAAAGAGATTGCTCAATTTTTGCTTTACAGTCTTCAGAAAACATACCTGGTGTGCTAATAATTGCTTTGCCGGACGTTTTTTGTTGTGCGATGCCGGTTAAGCAAAAGAGAAACAATCCAACAACCGTTAATTGAGCGTATTTCATATTAAGTATTTTACTTTTTATAAAATTATTTTATTTGCCCCATTCTGATGGATTTTCCCTCCAGCTTAACAAAGAATTCAGTTGTTCTTCTGAAATAGATTCACTTGATTTGGCATTTTTGATTAATGCTCCATAGTCACTTAATGAATATAATTTTATACCTGCACTTTGAAATGCAGCATCGGCGTGGGCAAAGCCATAATTAAAAATTGAAACCATTCCGTCAATAATAATCCCTTCATTTTTTAAAACTTCACAAACCTGCAAACTGCTTTTACCTGTAGAAATTAAATCTTCAACAACAACAACTCTCTGCCCTTTCTCATATATACCTTCAATCTGGTTTCCCATTCCATGTTCTTTTGGCTTCGGCCTTACATACATAAAAGGAAGTTTTAACTGGTCTGCAGCCATTGCTCCCCAAGATATTCCGGCGGTTGCTACACCGGCAATAGCATCGGCACCCGCAAATTG
>JANLVW010000156.1:0-1190 GCA_031364205.1 Ferruginibacter sp. | reverse complement strand
CAACGTCCAATAACATTTCGACGGCTCATATATCACAAGAAATTATTGTCTGCTATTTTTAAGATTATGGACCACAACAAAAAATCGTCCCAAGAAGAACAATTAATCAACTTACTGCAATATTTAAATTTCAATCATAATCGTTTTGTGTATATCCTTACGGCTAAAATTTCTATGGTGGTAAATGAGTTATTATCTCCATCAGAAAAATTGGATAATCTGTATTTGCATTTGAAATATTATAATCAGCTCCAAACAAAACCCCAATACAGTTTGCTCCCTCATCTCCCGGATCTTAAAGAAAGTTGCCTGAACTGGCTGCAGGAAGAAATATATTTTATAGAAAAGAAAATGCAACCCAATTTTATTCTGCCGCAGTTACCGCAGAAAGAAATTACACCAATTGAAACATCCCTTTCGGTCCCGCAGTTAGGTCTCTTAATTAGAATCCTAATTGATACCGGCATCATAAAAAATCAAAGCTACCGCAACATCACTCAGATGACAGCGCTATACTTTAAAACAAAAAATGCAGATAGTATTTCTTCAGAAAGTCTACGGCTTAAAACCTACACCCCCGACCGTACTGCTATCAGAAATGTAAAAGATACTTTATTGGTGTTACTCAATCATGTCAATACCAAATTTAAAATTCATGCTCAAATAACAATGATAAGTTATGCTCTTGAGGGATGCCTGCCATTTCTGTCAAGCGGTGCTGCTGAAAGCCTGGCCATGATATAAGAACAAAATTAAAGTTTAAAGATTTATCTGTATAACCTTAGCTCACTCAAGCGCTTGGAGCAGTTCGTTAATGATATCATCAAAGGCAAAACATCTATCTATTTAATCAAATGATGGTGCGCTGAAAGGGTATGCGTATTATAATTGCCTACCTCATGGTCCTAGGGCAGCTACCGTACCAAATGACGTCAAAATGTATTTTAGGCTCACTTCCTAAAAACTTTTTTAAAATATTTTTCTCAATGATAGCAGAGGTTTCAAGGGGGTACTTGATACCCCCAGTACCCCTTTCATATCCAATTTCTGTTTTCTTTTGTGAAAGCCTCAAATCAATGCAAAACACATTTTGCAGATCGCTGCAGGCGCCTAAATACATTTTTAAAACTCAAATTAAACAGCATGGCAGCAACCATCATTACCCTCGAAGACCTTCATTCTTTTAAAAC
>JANLVW010000011.1:0-3825 GCA_031364205.1 Ferruginibacter sp. | reverse complement strand
CCTTTTCCCAGAAAAGAGGCAAGCTTTACACGTTGCGCTTCTCCTCCTGAAAGTGTATCAGATGATTGTCCGAGTTTTATATAGCCCAATCCAACGTCACTTAAAGGTTTTATTTTTTTTGCCACATCAGTGCCAAGTTTTGTATCGTCACCAAAAAAATCCATCGCTTCATCAACACTCATCTCCAATACATCATAAATATTTTTGTCCTTATATTTTACATCCAGCACTTCTTCTTTGAATTTTTTGCCACTACAAACCTCACATTGCAAATGCACGTCAGCAAGAAATTGCATTTCCACCACCTGCTCACCCTCGCCCTTGCATGCATCACAACGCCCACCATCAACGTTGAATGAAAAATGTGATGGTTTAAATCCGCGTTGCTTTGCTAAGCCTTGATCAGAAAATAAATTCCGTATTTCATCATAAGCTTTAATGTACGTTACAGGATTACTACGCGATGATTTACCGATGGGATTTTGATCAATCATTTCTATTCGATTGATGTAATCAATATCGCCGGTTATCTTTCTATACAAACCGGGCTTGTCAGACACTTCCCCTTTTATTTTTTGCAAAGCAGGATACAATATTTGTTTTACCAATGTTGTTTTGCCACTCCCGCTTACACCACTTACTGCGCATAAAATATTTAAAGGAAACTCAACATTTATATCTTTTAAATTATTTTGTTTTGCTCCTTCAATTTTTATGCTTCTGTTCCATTTTCGCAAAACTTTTGGTGCTTCAATTTTTAATTTCCCTGATAAATATTTACCGGTTAAACTTTTTTCATTTGCAATTAATTCATCATAATTTCCTACAGCAATTACTTCACCACCAAGGTGGCTCGCCAGTGGCCCCATATCAATAATATGATCGGCTTCCCGCATCATCATTTCATCGTGCTCAACAACAACAACGGTGTTGCCGAGATCTCTCAGTTCTTTTAAAACAACAATTAAATTTTGCGTATCCCTGCTGTGTAAACCAATAGAGGGTTCATCCAAAATATAAAGTGAATTTGTAAGGTTACTGCCAAGGCTTCTGGTAAGCTGTATACGTTGGCTTTCCCCGCCACTCAATGAGTTTGCCAATCTGTTTAAGGTGAGGTAACCAAGACCAACATCTAACAATGTTTTTAATCGATGTTTTACTTCAATCAAAATTCTTTTTGCTACCTGTTCATCATATTTGCTAAGTTTTAATTTATTGAACCAGGTCTGTAAATCCTTCACCGGTATTTCGCATAACTGACCAATGTTCACGCCCGCAACCTTTACATACAGCGCTTCTTTACGAAGCCTGTATCCTTTGCATTCGCCGCACAAAGTTCTGCCCCTAAATCTGCTTAATAAAACCCTGTATTGTACTTTATATAAATTCTGCTCTACTTCTTTAAAAAAATCATTAATGCCTTCGGCGTATTTATTACCGCTCCACAAATCTTTTAGTTGCCCTTCAGTTAAATCCATTATTGGCTTGTGTACCGGAAAATCAAATTGCTTTGCAGCACGTATAAAATTTTCTTTCCACAGGCTTAGTTTCTCGCCTTTCCATGGAGCCACTGCACCTTCGTAAACACTCAGCCTTTTATCGGGTATAACAAGATCATGATCTAAACCCAACACCATTGAGAAACCTTCGCATACCGTGCATGCACCGAAAGGATTATTAAAAGAAAATAAGTTTGGTACAGGTTCTTCAAAAACAATTCCATCCAGCTCGAACTTATTGCTGAATTTTAAAGGCGTTTTTTCATTAATCTGCACAAACATGGCTCCTTCACCTTCGTAAAATGCTGTACCTGCAGAATCTGCAATGCGGTGCAGATCATCTTCATCAAACTCTTTTTTTATTAGCCTATCAATTAAAATAAATTTTTCTTTCTTAGACTTTTTTATAATGTTTTCTTCTAGTAAATCTTCAATACCTACAATTTCATTATTTATGTAAAGTCGGGAAAATCCTTTTTGTAACAGAATATTAAGTTCTTCTTTTTCATCTCGATTGGCATGGCTTTTAAATGTAGCAAGCAACATAATTTTATCTCCATCTTTGGCTTTATTGATTGCAGCTACAACATCGGGAACATCATCTTTTTTTATTTCTCTACCACTAACAGGAGAAATAGTTTTTCCTGTCCTTGCAAATAACAAACGCAAGTAGTCATATATCTCCGTCATACTTCCAACCGTGCTTCTTGGTGTACGTGTTATCACTTTTTGTTCAATGGCAATTGCAGGACATAACCCCTTTATAAAATCTACATCAGGTTTGTTCATTCGTTGCATGAACTGCCTTGCATAAGCACTTAAACTTTCTGCATATCGGCGTTGCCCTTCAGCAAATAAAGTATCAATTGTTAAGGATGATTTACCTGAACCAGACACACCTGTAACAACAACTAGTTTACTGCGTGGTATAGTAACAGTTACATTTTTAAGGTTGTGAACTCTTGCTCCCTTTATTAAAATATCATTGGATGAAATATTTGCAGTTGTGGATATGATGGGGGTTTCAGAAGTTATAAGCATAACATAAAGGTAAATTTACAAATACAAAAGAGTCAAAAAATTCCTATTTGTATAAATGAGTATTTTTTCACTAAAATAGTGTGTAAAACTACGTTGTAAACAATATAGCAAACAGTATTTTTAACAAACTTTATAAAATAATGCTAAAAATAAATTGTAATTAAAATATATGTTTCTATGTTTACTTTACAATATCCAATTGTTTGAAAAACCGCATGAATCTCCTTACAAAGCATCTGCAGTTTTTTCCCTCTATTGGCAACATTATCCTAAATGTCCACTATTCAAAATTGTAGAAAAATGCAAAACCAAACTCTCTTAACAGATCAGCAAATTGTACGCATGTACATTGATGGGGACTCAAATGCCCTGTCCACACTTGTAAACCGTTACAAAGACAAAATTTTTACATCAATTTACCTATTGGTAAAAGACAAATATCTTGCCGAAGATATTTTTCAGGATGTATTTATTAGAGTAATTGACACTTTAAAAGGCGGTCGTTACACCGATGAGGGAAAATTTTTACCATGGGCTATGCGCATTGCACACAACCTTTGTGTAGATCATTTTAGAAAAGTAAAACGCACCCCAACTATTAAAACAAGCGACGACAGAGATATTTTTGAAGTGCTTAATTTTTCAGAGTCCGGTGTTGATAACCGTATCATGGCTGAACAAACTTCTGAGAAAGTACGCAAACTAATTGATTTGCTACCTGAAGACCAGAGAGAAGTTATTATACTTCGCCATTATGCAGAATTGAGTTTTAAGGAAATTGCAAAACTTACTAACTGCAGTATTAATACAGCACTTGGCAGAATGCGTTATGGTTTATTAAATATGCGCAAAATGATGTTAGAAAAACAAATAGCTTTATAAAAATAAAATGATTTTAAAATAATCCCTATTCTTTCGAAAAGAATAGGGATTTTTTTATAAAAAATGTTCACTACAATATAAAATATTTAAAATTAAAATTTTCAATTTATCTCATCAGTATGTTTCATTTTCACTTTAAAAATTTACATTCAAATAAGAACAAAATAATTTTACTTCTATGTTTAACTATGCATACTAATGCTTAAAAAACTACAGTAAAATAAATACCTCAAACAGCATTACCTCTCATAAAATACGTTTAAAGCCTGGTGACGATATGAGAGAAAAAATTAAAAATTATATTTTACAAAATAATTTACATGCAGGATGGGTTGTAACCTGTGCAGGAGGCCTTACAGGGTATAATATAAGATTTGCCAATCAAGAAAAAAGAAGTAAAGGA
>JANLVW010000055.1:0-3154 GCA_031364205.1 Ferruginibacter sp. | reverse complement strand
ATTCAAACTGCGCAAGTTTATCTTTTATATTTGTTTGCTCTGCAGAAAAGCCCCATTGTATAAAATTGTTTTTTGCATCGTAACTCCCTTTGTGGCTTGCATTGTACACTTCTATGTTCAATTGGTTTCTTGCATAGTTTTGATAAAACCCTGCACCAAGCGGGTTTGTAATTTGTCCAAAAGTTGGGCTGCTGTTATCAAAATCTCTGTCACCAAAAAGATATGCTGCGCCAATATCCAGATTCTCTTTTTCTCTGTTTTTAAACCTGCTCAACATCCATTTAAATTTGGTTTTTTTATTGATGGATTGAAGGAACGATAAACCGATAAGACTTGACGTGTAACTGTCTTTTTCCTGCCCTTCAAAAAATACATCTAACCCAAGGTTTGCGGTAAAAAATGGAGAAAATACCGAGGTAGTTTTCTTCACAGATTCCGGAAAGAACGTAAACCTTGAAGTTGAAATAATCCCCAATAATTCTACCTGAAGCTTTGGTGAAATTGTATAACTTAAAAAACCCTGCGCATCAGATGCGGAAGGAATGTATGCACCGGCTGTAGGTTGGTTGCTTAGTAAGTTTCTGTTGCTTTTATTTCTAACACCCGTGAGGTAAGAGAATTTTCCGTTTTTTGAAGCGCCTTCTAATTGCAATCCCTGCTCTAATAAACTAACATATGCAGTACCGCCAAAACTACCAGGTTTTTTATATTGGATGTCGAGAACGCTGCTCATTTTATCGCCATACTTGCTTTGAAATCCTCCGGTATAAAAATTTACATTTTTGGTCATATCAGGATTGATAAGACTTAATCCTTCCTGTTGACCACTACTTACTAAATAAGGTCTGTAAATTTCAAAATCATTAATATAAATTAGGTTTTCGTCGTAGTTACCACCGCGTACATTGTATTGAGATGTGAGCTCATTGTTACTGCCCACAAGGGTTTTAATCAATCCCTCAACACCGCCTACTGTACTCGGGTTGATAACTGCATTGCGGGAATTTATTTTTATAAGCCCTGTTTCTTTTCTTTCTTTTTCATTCCCAACGGTCACAGCATCAAGTGTTTTGCCGGTTTGTTTCAACTGTATTATTATGCTTTCAGTTTCGTCACTGCTTAAAAAAAAATTCTTTTGTTGGTCTGAAAAACCTGAAAAACTAAAAATAAGTGCCAATGATTTTTGTGCGGGAACTTTCAGTGAGAATGTACCATTGCCGGCAGATAAAATTCCTGAATTTTTACCAAGAATAACAACAGATACATTTTTTAAAGGGGCTTCATTTTCATCTACAACAGTGCCGGTTATTGTTGCAAATTTAGTTTGTGCAGTGGCAGAAATAGTAAGGATGCAAAGTAAAAATCCGATAAAAAATCTCATGCATTGAAGATAGAAAAAAATTAAGAATTTATAGATGAAACATTCATGTAAAAAGTAATTTATGAGGCTTTTCATTTTATATTTGACGGGGATAAAAATTTTAGTAGGTTATGGAAAACAAAAAATTCTTGATAGCATTTTTTTATTTTCTAAAGTTTTAATTTTAACAACTGTAATTTTAAACATTATGCATAATGCCAATGCAGAAATGATGTTAGAAATAGTGTATTTAGTTATCTGATTTTTGCTTGTACGACCGTTTCTGAAATTCGCAATCTTGCAAGATTAAAGGATCAGAAAAATTTATGTAGACGATTGGATTCTTTGTGTTGCACCATTGCCGGCTTATTTTACTTATTGAATGGTAGAAAACGTATTGTTGATAATATAGAGCTTTCGAACAACTAAAATTTTTTATGAAATTTAAAATTCATTTAATTCCCGTAACAATTGCACTATTTGCCGGTTGCGCAACTAAAGAGAATAATAAAAAAATTATAGGTAAATGGGTAGGTACAGAATGGCTTGTAAATTCAGTTGCATCTAGCCTTAAGGCCGTTAAAGCCTTTTTTGTGTTTAATGAAAAAGGCATTTATAGTTTTGAATATAGCGGCTCAAAAGAAGAAGGAACTTACAAAGTGGAAAATGATATGCTGTTTACTAAACCTGCAAACCAGCATGAAATAATGGTGAAGATATTTAAGCTGACAAAAGACAGTCTTGTTTTTGATATGAATAGAAGCGGTCAATTGGAACGGTTAACACTTCGCAGAAATTAATTATTTACACTATAATCATTTTTACTTTTTTAAAATTTCTATGCATGAAAAATCTTTTATTATTGTTTTTATGTTTTCCCATTATTACATCTGCACAAATGCTTTCATCAGCTGAAATAAACCGTTGTAAAAAGCAGGCTGAAAATATTACTATTTACAGGGATAATTATGGTGTGCCGCATATTTATGGTAAGTCAGATGCTGATGCAGTTTTTGGATTGCTGTACGCACAATGTGAAGATGATTTTAAAAGAGTTGAATTAAATTATATTGAAAAACTTGGCAGGCTTGCTGAAGTAAATGGTGAAACTTCTTTGTACAGCGATTTGTACATAAGGTTATTGATTGACAGCAGCGATGCCATATCAGATTATAAAAAGGCACCACTGTGGTTACAAAAATTATTGGTTGCTTATGCAGATGGTGTCAATTATTATCTGTATAAAAATCCCTCCGTAAAACCGGCTTTGCTTAACCACTTTCAACCTTGGTATCCATTGTTGTGGACGGACGGAAGCATTGGCGCTATCAGCACCGGTGGTGTTACAGAAGAAGAAGTGAAAAACTTTTATACCGGCAACAGAACATCATCAACCTATAACCCAAAAAAATTTGAAGAAATTTCTACGGGTTCAAACGGGTTTGCCATTTCGCCTAAAAAATCAGCATCCGGTAATGCGTTGCTTTATATAAATCCTCACGTAACTTTTTACTTTAGGCCCGAAGTGCACATGGTGAGCGAAGAAGGATTGAATGTGTATGGGGCCGTAACATGGGGACAGTTTTTTATTTTTCAGGGTTTTAATGAATACTGCGGCTGGATGCACACCAGCAGTAATGTTGATGTTGCAGATATGTATGCAGAAAAAATAACCGGTAACAACAATGAAATGGAATATCTTTTTGACAATCAAAAAAGAAAAGTACAGCATAAAAATATTGCTATCAGTTTTAAAAAAGGCGATGTGCTCCAAACAAAAAATATTACGATCCA
>JANLVW010000049.1:0-1117 GCA_031364205.1 Ferruginibacter sp. | reverse complement strand
AGAAAATTACTGTTTGAAAAGACAGAAGGGATCCGTAAGTCAATGTTGGAGCGTATTAACGAGCAGGCAGCTATTTTTGCAATCGATTCAATACCTTTTGAATTATGTAAGATATCAAGAGAACAAAGAAATAAAATGGGTAAAGAATCGGAGCACCATTAACCTGAAAAATGTTATTGTGCATCGCAGAAAAAATATTTTTATGTCTATAAATTACTTAGTGTTTGTTCAGCCAGCGGCAATATACAATCATTAGATTTAATCAAAGTCAGTGTACATGATGCATCCTACTTGAAAGATCTAAAAGAATTATTTAATAATTTCATGATTATTGGCGACAAAGGATACATTAGCAGTCAACAACAAATCAACTTATTTCAAACAGCCGGAATCGAATTTGAAGTGCCCTTGAGAAGTAATCAGAAAGAACAAAAGCCAACGATGTAGATTTTAAAAAAAGTAAGGAAAATAATTGAAACTGTTTTTCTCAGTTGTGTGATCAATAGGGATTAAATTCAAATGATTTCCATTAAAATTCGTCATTAAAAATGGAAATACTTATTTAAAAATGGCTCCTGAAAAATTTTATAAAAAATCTTCTTTATTAAATTCACTGGTAATTTTAAATTTTCCATAAGTTGTGTCAATATATTCTTTACCAATTTTAGTTATACAGTTTTTTGCTATGACCTCGCTTCTGCTAATTTTTACAAAATTATTTTTATAAGCTGCAGGAAGCATATTTTGTAATATTTGGCTTAGTGAACCTCTTATTAAAAAAACACTATTAGATTCTGCTGTTTTTATTTTTACATAATTTTTTACATATTCTAAATGGTAAATATTTTCCCAGAATATTTTTATCAGTTTACTCCCTTTTTTTACAAAAAAATAATCAGGAGTTTCTATTTTTTCGGATGATACAGTTTCTTTTTTATTAAAGTTATCAACTGCTAATTGTACTGCTGCAAAAAGATTGGCAGCACTTACAGGCTTTACCAGATAAGCTGATGGGTTTACTGCTGTCGCTTTTTTAATAGTGTCTTTATCGCTATAAGCAGTAAGGAAAATAATGGGGCAATTTTTGTTTTGCTTTATCTGCTCCGCTAACTGAATC
>JANLVW010000040.1:0-3436 GCA_031364205.1 Ferruginibacter sp. | reverse complement strand
TATCCTAAAAGCACATTTAAGGGTGCGGTTACTGATATTTCAAAAATTAATCTTTCGGCAGATGGCACTTACCCGGTGTCAGTATCCGGTGATCTTACAATTCATGGTAAAACAAATAAAGTAAACACGCCCGGAACAATTGTTGTAAAAAATGGGATACCTTCTGCTAATGCTACTTTTTCTGTAAAGCTTGCAGATTATGGAGTGAACGGTGGAGCAATTGCTGCTGGTAAAGTTGCAACTGAACCAAAAATTTCAGTGACAGCAGATTTTAAATAATTAGATTTAAATAATAAGTCCTCATCAATTGCAAAATTGTATGAGGGCTTTTTTATTCCTTATAATTTAAGGGCATATAAAAAATTAGTAATTTGATTGTAAAAATATAATTTTTACACTTTAAAATCTAAGACATAAAAAGATAAAAAATAAAAAGAAACTAATTTAGCTATCAAACAATTTTGAAAAAAATTTAAGAAAGTTTTCAGCGCCACCTTTTTCTGATACACTATTGAACTCCTGTTTTTCCATTCTTACAAATTGCCGGTAAGTTGCTATTCCAAATAAGATAAACAGAATAACAAGTACTGAAGTAAAAATTAATAAGTCAAGATTTTCCATGCTACTTTTTCTTTTTAATATTTAGGTAAATTAAAGTAACAATAATAGTTGGAGGCCATAAGCCAAGAAAAATTGCTCTTTCATGATCTTTCAGAATAACATAATAATATTCAGATACAAAAATCAGTACTAGAGCACTTAAGAATATAAACAACTCGATTATTTTTAACATTGGTTTGATTTATAAAGTGAATGTAGGTTAATTAATACTTTTAATTAAATTATAGCAAAATTAGGTTGTTCCAACTAACATACATTAGTTTTGTAATAAATATTTCTGCAATGAATAAGGTTTTAACTGCATGGATTACAGTTTATGATAATTTTGAACACAGATGGATTAACATACAAAAATCCAAAGTAATTAGCAATGCGATAATCTTTTTTTTCTTTGTTGGTATTGTTATCTCGGTTCTATCCCATTTTAATTTAATTTCTTTTAAAGTAGGAAAGTTTTTTGCTATAGAACTTGCATTTAGTATACTACTTCTCAGTGAAATTTTTGATCTTGTATTTATTCTCACACATTCAGTAGCAGATTCAGTTGGCAAACAATTTGAAATTGTTTCCTTAATTCTGTTGAGGGGCTCATTTAAAGAACTTGGTCATTTACCGATTGCAATCAGATGGGATTTAAATACTCTGTTGGATTTAATGCCCCTTATTGCTGATGCATTTGGTGCAGTAATTATTTTTTTAATTACCGTTTTATTTTACCGCTCACAACGTCATGTACAAATAACTAATAATGAAGCAGAAAAGAATAAGTTCTTGTTACAAAAAAAACTTATTGCCTCTGCTCTACTAATAATATTTTTAAGTTTGGCAGTTTATATGTTAATCATATTAATATCACAGGGTCATATCATAAACATTTTTAATTCTTATTACACAGCGCTAATTTTTTCAGATATTCTAATTTTAATAGTATCTCTCAGATACAGTAACCTCTACATCCATTTATTCAGATATTCATCTTTTGCACTGGCCACAGTTATTATTCGTATTTCGCTTTCGGCTCCAAAATATTTTAATGTTTTATTGTCAATAGCAGCAGGTTTATTTGTGTTGCTCGTTTCTAACATCTACAATAATTTAAATAAAACAGTTATTAAAATACAGGATGATCAATAAAAATGAATTACAAAAAGTAACATTTTAAGCATGTTTTACTTACATGCAAAACTGAATTTTACTAAAACATTTAACGGTACATCACTAAATTTTATTCGTTATTTTTGCACTCAAAAACACCACGCAGATAAGCATTTACATGAAGAATATTAGAAATTTTTGCATTATTGCACACATTGACCACGGAAAAAGTACCCTTGCCGATAGACTTATACAAAGCACCAATACAATTGGAGAACGTGATATGCAGGCGCAGGTTTTAGATGATATGGATCTTGAAAGAGAAAAAGGAATTACCATTAAAAGCCATGCAATACAAATAAATTATCCTTACAAAGGAGAACAATATGTTCTTAACCTTATTGATACTCCAGGTCATGTCGATTTTAGTTACGAAGTTAGCCGTGCATTGGCAGCATGCGAAGGTGTTTTGCTCTTGGTTGATGCCACGCAGGGAATCCAGGCACAGACTATAAGTAATCTTTATTTGGCAATAGAGAATAACCTTGAAATAATACCGGTGATTAATAAGATAGATATGGAGGGTGCAATGATACCCGAAGTAACAGACGAAATTATAGAATTGATAGGTTGTAAAGCAGAGGATATTGTATTGGCAAGTGGTAAAACCGGTATTGGTATTGATGAGGTTTTTGCTGCAATTATTGAGCGCATTCCGGCACCAAAGGGCGACCCGAATGCACCATTGCAGGCTTTGATTTTTGACAGTGTTTTTAATAGTTTTAGAGGAATAATTGTTTACTACAGAATATTTGCAGGCAGTTTAAAAAAAGGGGAGAAGGTAAAATTCTTTAGTACTGACCAGACATATTTTGCAGACGAGGTTGGTATTTTAAAACTCGGAATGGAGAAACGGGATGAGGTTTTTTGTGGCGATGTGGGTTACATTATTACGGGTATCAAAAATGCAAAAGAGGTAAAAGTTGGCGATACACTCACAAGCGTCGCTAACCCAACTACTGAAAGAATTGATGGTTTTGAAGATGTAAAATCGATGGTATTTGCTGGTATTTTTCCGGTAGATACTGATAAATTTGAAGAGTTGAGAGACTGTATGGAAAAACTACAGCTTAATGATGCATCTCTCACTTTTGAATTGGAAACATCGCAGGCATTGGGTTTTGGCTTCCGTTGCGGCTTTTTAGGTTTGTTGCATATGGAAATTATACAGGAGCGTTTGGAGCGTGAGTTTAACCAAACAGTTATAACAACAGTACCAAACGTAAGTTTCATAGCGCACACAACAAAAGGCGAAATCATACAGGTTCACAATCCCGGTACATTGCCTGACCCAAGCCGTACAGAGAAAATTGAAGAACCATATATTAAAGCACAAATAATTTCCAAGCCTGAATATATTGGCAATATAATGACGCTGTGCATCAGCAAACGAGGCATGTTAATACACCAGGGATATTTATCGCCAACCCGTGTTGAGCTTACGTTTGAAATGCCGCTTACAGAAATCGTTTTTGATTTTTACGACAAATTAAAATCACAAACAAGAGGGTATGCATCATTCGATTATCATCCTATAGGTTTTAGAGATGCAGATATTGTGCGTATGGATATATTGTTGAATGGCGAAAAAGTAGATGCATTGAGTGCGTTGATACACAGAAGCCGTTCGGCAGAATTTGGTCGTAAGCTTTGCGAAAAA
>JANLVW010000864.1:0-1512 GCA_031364205.1 Ferruginibacter sp. | reverse complement strand
GAAGATGCTGTAACACAAAAAATGATGACAATGCGTTTCGCAAGCGAAGCTGCCATGAATAATTTTAAGACGCAACAGGAAAAAAACATTTATAAAAATCTTCGGGCAGGTGCCTGCAGTGGCTGGGATTTTAGCAGCCGATGGTTTAGTGTATCCGATAAAATATCCACCATTCAGGTATTGGATATTGCACCAGTAGATTTAAACGCTTTAATGTATAAAATTGAAACATTACTTGCAAAAGCATACAAAATAACAAAGCAGGAAAATCAAAGCCGGCAAATGACCAAGGCTTCAAATAAACGTTATTTAGCCATTGAAAAATATTTTGTCAGCAAAGAATTAAATTTTTACAGCGATTACAATTTTAAAGAAAACACAACCACCAATATTGCTACAGCCGCTGCATTATATCCGCTTTGTTTTTTTAGTAATTCTTCTCAAGGCATTTCCAAAAAAGGTAATTCGGCTAAAGCCTTTATCGAAAAATATTTATTAAAAGACGGAGGCCTTTTATCTACCCCAAATTTAACCGGTCAACAATGGGATGCACCTAATGGATGGGCACCACAGCAATGGATGGCTATAAAAGCTTTGGAAAATTGTAACCAAAAACAATTGGCAAAAGATATTGCAGCCCGTTGGATAAAATTAAATACGGAGGTGTATTTAAGAACAGGTAAATTGATGGAAAAATATAATGTAACAGATACTCATTTGGAAGCCGGTGGCGGAGAATATGCAGGACAGGATGGATTTGGCTGGACCAATGGCGTTCTGTTGGCATTGATAAAAAAATACGGACCTAGACAATAATTATCTTGGTTCTAATATTAAAAATTGATACGGCTGTAAAATAAGCATTTCATGATCGTGCCCTACCGAATATAACTTTTGCTGCCAATGATCAAACAACTGTTTTGGAATTAGGTCATTTTGTTTAAAAGTATACCAACTTATACCTGTCTCTGTATTGCTAAAATTAAAAATACAGTAAACCCTGTCATTATCCCAGGCACGTAAAAAACCTGCAACTTTTGTGTTGGAAATATTTAACCAGGTAAGGTTTTTTTTATCTGCAATTACATCTAATTTTTTTCTTAGGCTAATTAATTTTTGAGTTGCTGCAAAAATTTTATTTTGTATGGTATTTTTTTCCAAATATGCATTTTCATATTTAATTAATGGTCGGTGCATCCAACGGTTATCATAACTTTTATCAGGGTCATTTAAGTAAGAATAATCATTTGTGTAACCCTGTTCATCCCCATAAAAAAGCATGGGCAAACCTCCAATAAAAAAACTTTGCGCCTGCATTAAAATTATTTTTTGAACAGCAGTATATATTTCATTTTCATTATGGTGCTCAAGTGCTTTTTCCAAACCACAAAGCGATGCAAGGGTGCCGCTTATTCTAGCATCTCCTGTTTTTTCATTTACCGAAAACAATGCACCTTTAGCCGGCGTATTGGGATAGGAACCTGAATAATAATCTTTTAAAAAACGCCTGTG
>JANLVW010000848.1:0-2697 GCA_031364205.1 Ferruginibacter sp. | reverse complement strand
TACGGTGTTTTAAAAATGTTGTAAGCGCAAAATCTTTTTTGCAATATTCCAGATAATAGTTGTTGGTAAAAATTGCTACTGCAACTATATTTAAATATTCATTTATAAGGTCTGCTGTTTCTTTATGTTCTGTTACAAGCTGGTTGGTTTTAATATTTTCTAGCAACTCAATAAACTTCGTAATAAAATGATTTGCTGCAGCAGTAATACGACTTTGCAGTCCCTCATTTTTTTCAACAATTGGTTCATCTTTCAGCAATATATTTATCTGCCTTATAAATTTTAACCCATTCATTTTTTCTGTCCTGAATGTTTCTTTTATTTTATTAATCCATTCGAGTGCATCATTATTCAGTTTTTCTTTTTGTGCATTTATATGAAATTGTAGTGTATTTATTTCGCCTTCTATTTCTGTAAAAGAAAAAACATCTTCCAATAATTGTTGGGTATACATTTGTCTTGCACTTTCAAATCTTTCAGCAAGGGATCCTTTATGTGTGAGTGAACTTTGTCCTTTTAAAACATTTTCGTTGCTGTAAATGGCTGATGATGGAATCTTTGAAAGTAAAACTATTCCACCCAAACTTGTGCAACGACTCAGCGCCACATACACCTGACCGCTGCTAAAAGCTGCACCGGCATCAATCATAACTTTATCAAATGTAAGTCCCTGGCTTTTGTGTATTGTTATGGCCCAGGCAAGGCGCAGCGGGTATTGTGTAAAAGTTCCAATCACTTCCTGTTGCAATTTTCCATTAGTTCGGTTTAGTGTGTAACGGCTGTTTTCCCAAGTGTCTCTGTACACTTCAATTTCAATACCATCACAATCCACTATTATTTTTTCTTCATCGATTTTACAAATCAGACCAATCTTTCCATTAAAATATTTCTTTTCTATAACATCATTTTTTATAAACATTACTTGTGCGCCATGCTTCAACATCAATGCTGCATCTGCAGGATAAATATTTTCAGGAAACTCATTTTCTATTTCTGCTTTGTAAACGTATAGCGGCGAAAGTAACTTTTGTATTTCGCTGTTATTTATAAGTTCTGCCTGTTTGTTGTGAGATGTAAGCGTAATAAATTTTTCATCGTAGCCAGGTTTAAAACCCGTAATAAATCGTTCATGCAACATTTCAAAATCATCTTCACTCATGTTATTTGTGCGCACATTATTCAGCAACTCTACGAACGACTGTTCCTTTTGGCGGTAAATTTTATTCAGTTCTATAAGTATTGGCTGTTGCTCTTTTACGGCAAGACTGTCAAAGAAAAAAGGCGACGCATAATACTCCTGCAAAATACTCCACTCATGGTTTTGCGCCACGGGTGGCAGCTGGTGCAAATCTCCAATGCAAAGTAATTGCACACCGCCAAAAGGCACATGGTAATTTCTGCGAACACTGCGCAGCAGCGTATCTATCGCATCCATCGTATCGCAACGAACCATACTTATTTCATCAATAACCAGCAGTTCCATTTTGCGTAGCAATTGCAGACGTTGTTTATTGTATTTCATTTTTCCAAGCAAATCATCTTTTCCGCCACTGCTTGGAATAAATGGGTGAAACGGTAATTGAAATAAACTGTGAAGCGTTACACCGCCTGCATTTATAGCCGCCACGCCTGTTGGCGCAGCAACAATAGTGTTTTTTGTACAGTGTTCTTTTAAATACTTTAAAAAAGTTGTTTTTCCTGTTCCCGCCTTTCCGGTAAGAAAAATATTTTCTGCCGTTTCTGTTACAAATTTATAAGCGAGTTCAAATATTTCGTTGCGCTCAATTGTTGTTGTGGTCATTATTTTATTTTAAGAAATATTCACTGATTACAAAATATAAAATTACCGATTTCAATTTTTAGAAGCATCAGCATTTTTACTTTGCTGCGCATTTGTATCGTGCTATTTGCTGCAATCTTATGTTCGTTCCTCACATAAGTATTTCCGCTTCTATCACGGCTATCCGGAACATTGTTTCTTTGCTCATCAGTTTACACAGATATTACCTGTGGTTATTAAATGATGAACCCCGTTAGAGTTCATATGAATTTGGCGGTAGCTGCTCATGTATTATTGATAGGCTGCGCCTACGGTTATTGTGTTCATGAGCTTCACCCATGGTTATTAGTGAATGAACGCATGGAGGATTCATTCTAAAAAATTATGCCTTTTACTAATCCCGCATATGTTTAATTTTTATAACCACAGACATAGCCTGTGGTTATAATGATGGAATAGAATAGGGTTATGCAACCATTTCATTCGTAGCCTTTGCAAGCAAAAGCAACTCTGTAACCTGTATTTCAGTAATGTATTTTTTGTTGCCTTCTTTGTCCATATAATTTCTATTTATTAATTTTCCTTCAATGGCAACTTCAGTTCCTTTTACTAAAAACTTTTCTGCAATGTCAGCAACCTTTCCCCATGCAATAAGGTTATGCCATTGTGTTTCTGTTACTCTTTCGCCCTTTGCATTTTTGTATTGCTCGTTTGTAGCTACAGAAAAACGAACGAGTTTTTTACCTGCTTCCGTGTTTCTTACTTCCGGTGCGTTACCTAAATTACCAATCAATTGAACTTTGTTTTTTAATGCGTACATGTTTTTCGGTTTATGCATTGCTTCTATAAAAGCGTTGCGGTTTATAATTTTTATTTCAGCCAATACCCTGTTTCGGTTTGACAATGCAAAGATGCGC
>JANLVW010000828.1:0-9961 GCA_031364205.1 Ferruginibacter sp. | reverse complement strand
ATATCACCCGAAACAGTTATACCATTTGGGAACCTGCTAAAATCAACAAAAGTGCTTACGGTATAATTTCCTGCAATTGATAAAGGTGTATTAACCGTGAAGGTTTCGGTTTGGGGTTGAGGAAACAGATACATTTGCATTCTTGGCGAGTTGCCTTCCGGAGGAGTAAAAAAATTAGCATTACTAGATCCGCCCCCATCCTGTGCTTCTGCATTCACATAATCATTACCTATGCCCCCTCTTCCTAAATTATCATCCTGAAAATTACCTGCTGCTTCAGTAAAACCATATTGATACATCACATCATGCATAATATTGTTCCAATAAAATAAATTGGTTATGGCAAACTGCTGGTTCTGTGGGAGGCTGGTTTTAGTTGGATCAATCCTAAAATCAGGAGCAAAGTCAAAATTTAATGGTGCTGAATTGCTGTTGGAAATGGCGGATTTAGCAATTGTACCTGTGTTATTACTTTCTCTGTCTTGGTAAGCCCATACATTGTTGCCACGGGTATAATTATAATCTATATTACCTGCGCCTGTATGCCATTTTAAAGTAGTAGCATTGCCGGGAACCATTGTCCATGGGTTTGTAACAAGCGCAGGCGCTCCCCCGCTTGCAATAGGGCTTTCTGCAGGAAAAGGGATCACCCTGTAGGTTGCGCCGTCTACAGTGGAAGATTTTAATTGTTCATTGCCTATTGTATTTTTGGAGGCCTTTAAAATAGTTGAAAGGTTATTCTTATTACTTAACGATGTTTGGGCAGCGGCTTTAGGATTCATTACTTTATTGTCTGCAGGCTTTTCCCAATGGTCATAGTTAGTAAAATTGTGCACATCCACAATTGCACTGTTTTCTGCATCCACACTAACCAGCCATGCGTCAGGCGAAGTATTTGGCACTACAAATACCTGCCAGGCTAAATGAATAATTTGGCTATTTTTTTCAGGCACCCATAATAGGCTAGCAGTTACATTTTGCCTAGACACACCCAGGTTATCAAACTCTATTTTACGGTTATTATTTGTACTCATTTTTGCAACAGGGTTTTTAGCTCCTGTAATTTTTCTGTCCATGAGGGCCGCTATTACTGCAGACGAAGCAGACAGTTTTGTTAAGGATGATTTTCCTTTCGTTTTTTCTTCCATCTGCGGTATCCTGCCGCCTGCCTTTGACAGTAGTTTATCTCCTTTAAAACTGAGCACTTGCAATTGATTGTACACAGGAATATCTTTGTAAGTTTGAATAAGGTAAACATACCTGATACCGCTTTGCTGGTCTACATAAGAGTTAATTACTTCCATGTTGTTAAGGTCATCATTTTCTAATCCAAGGCTTTTTTGATTGACCCTTACGGCCGCCATAGCTGCATTTTTTTCCTTTGCATCTAACTGTGCTTTAATTGAAAAGGAAAAAGAAATAGCAATTGAAAGAAGTAATAATTTTTTCATAACTAAATTTTAAGATGATAATAAACGATAGCCTTAATTGTGACAAATCATAGATAATATTGGTTGGTTAATTTTTCTTTCAATCATTTTCACCTGGTTTTCATAATACAGGTACACCATGGTTATAATCACCAGGGTAATAATTATAACTAAAATGATGTAGAAGTCTTTTTTATGGATATGCAAGGACGTAATTGTTCTATGAGTATAAGATACCCGCCTTAATAGGGTAAAAACAAATAAAACAAGCGACAAAAACCTGACAAGTGCCGTACAAAAACCTGACAGAGGTTAATAACGAATTGATAAACAATGAAAGTTAACTAACGAGAAGGGACTACTAAAACTAAAACGGATACTTAATCCCTACTATGTTTTGTAGTTAGAGCCGCAAAAGCGTTGCTGCTGCAATTAACTCCATTGCGTACTACAAGGTTACCGCCATTCAATTCCGATGACTGAATGATGCCAAAGGATACACCTATTTTCAAAACATGCTAAAGGGCGCACTAAAAAGCTATTAAAATCTAGATGGCTCCTTAATTATTACCAAAGACGATTTATCGGAGTTATCTACTTTTTTCAACAAAGGCAAAAAGATTTATCATCAAAAGCTTTATGCAATGGGTTTGATATTTAATTTCAATTGAATGAGATGGTATGACGGGTATGATTTCTTAGATGACTCCAAGTCAGATTATCTACAGTTAGCCTTGCTAAGAGTGTCTATGTACCTTACATCAATATTTAGGTCGGAGATTTTTACTTCAGGCGCAATCAAACAGTATTTTGAAAATGCGGTTATTGATAAGTTGATGTCTCGACTTGCCTGTTTAATGCACATGGGTTGTTCTTCTATGCAGCAATATTAAAGTGACGTGGAGAAAGTAAATTTAGGCAACCAAAACGAAATGCAGCAAAAGACAGTAAAGGAATGATTCCAACACATACCCAAATCGTAATTTATGAGAGAATGAAGTTTACACTTAGAAAAATAAAAAATTACTTTTATTACTTATCTTCCCTTAACAAGCCTTACTAACGAAACTAAAATAACAGCTCCAACAACAGCAGTAATTAAATAACCAATACTGCCACCAAGATGAATATTTAATTTTCCTCCGAGCCAGCCACCCAACCAACCTCCAATCAACCCAAGAATAATATCTACTAAAATTCCATAACCATCACCACGCATTATTTTGCCAGTTAAGAATCCTGCAATTCCGCCTAAAATTAAATGCCAAATCATAAAATAATTTTTAAGTTTAAAAATAAGTTTAAATGTAAGTTTTTTAAGTAACATTTCTTTATAAGAAATAGTAATTTAAATAGTTTTATCTTTAGTAGGGATCGATAACAGTAAATAGCACTCAAGCTGACCTCCTTCCACCAAAAAAGTTTGACCTGCAAAATCCATCGATTACCAAGACCAATAGGGAGGAAATAAAAATACCCGCTTGGGTTTCCAAAATGTGTTATTTCAAATATTGCTTTGCTTAAAAATTCCTGATGGTAGTAATGATTTAATTTAGAAATTACACTAAATTTATATTCAGCAATAATATTATGCGTGATTTAGTTGTTTATACTTTTTTTCTAAATTTTTATATGAGTTATCAGATTGAAGAGATAGAGGATATTGGGACTGCCTTTGCAGAAAAATTGAAATTTATAAATATGAGAACATCAGCTGATTTACTTGCAGCTGAGCTGATGCATCAAAAAAAGTTAGAGAAAGTCTTTTAAAAGCAACCGGCAAATCAAAATCAAAAATCCTTACTCAGGAAAATCATTATGACTTATTTTGGTTGAAGGGTATTGGTTGGCAATTTTCTGAACTTTTTGAAGCCGCAGAAGTGGTTACCGTTAAGAAATTAGCCACACATGATTATGAGAACCTTCATGAAAAATTGGAAGAAAAAAATAAAAAATAAAATTTATTGAAAAGTATAGCCTACTTTAACTTTATAAAATAAGTTATTACTCAAACAAAAATGCTTTCTAAAAAAGTTTTTCATTAACAATCAAGTATATTTTCTCTTACTAAACCCTAAATATTTCCTTATGAAAAAGACCGTTGCGATAATGTTATTAATTTTTGCTGTATTCAATTTTACGAATGCACAAAAAATGCCTACTAAATCAGAAATTAAAGAACTAAAGAAAAAAGATGAAGTTGCCGCAAAACAGGCAAAAGAAATGCAAAAAAAAGAAAAGAAAGATGATAAAGAAATGAAAAAAAAGCAAGCAGCTGAAATTAAGGAAGCAAATAAAAAAGCTGACGCTGATGCCAAAATGAAAACTAAGTCTACAGGTTTAAATAAAAATGGTACACCCGATATGCGAATGAAAGTAAATACAGAAGCAAAACCACGTTCGACCACTGGAATGCAACCTACACCTGTAACAAAAACGCAACCTGTTCCTGTTACTAAAACGCAACCTGTACCTGTAACAAAATCCCAACCTGTTCCTGTAAATAAAGTAAATACAAACACTTTGGATAAAGTAGTGGAAACAGATGCAAAGGGAAGAACAATTTATGAGGGAAAAAGAGGTGGAAGATATTATATCAATAAGAATGGAAACAAAGAATATATCAAAAAGGATCAATAATATTTTAATAACAATCAAAATCAAAAAAAATGCAAGAACTCATTGAAAAATTACAGAATGATCATGGTTTGACTCAGGAGCAGTCTAGTGGAATATTGAGCACTGTAACTAACTTTTTAAAGGAAAAATTCCCTATGATTGGAAGTACGTTAGATAATGTAATGCAAAATCAGGGTAGTGTAAATTCTGGGAATGAAGTATCGTCACCAAATACTGGTGGTAGCGGTGGTTTTATGGATAAGATTACTGCGGCTGAAAATTTTGCAAAAGATAAATTAGGAAGCATGTTTGGTGGTGATAAAACCAATGCTTAATCCATAAATTAATTTGGTACGGATTTTTTTATTTTTGTGGCTGTCTCATAAATAGGAGGCAGCCTATTTTTTTATTCGGATCCCTGATGGAGACATGTAGTATGTTAAGCAAATCTCACGACACTTTTTTTATTTACGAGTTAGACTTTATCTTTAGGTTGCGTCATTTGAAAAACATTATAAATTGAATTTATTATTTAATTAAGTTGAAATACCATTATTTCTAAAGCCCTACAGCCATTTTTATTTTATTGGCATTAATCATTAACAGGTATCGGAATTAAATTTTTTGGTTAAAGAAGGTTCAGGCGCTGTTGTTTTTCCAATATTGGGAGACTTTTAAAAATAACTAAAGAGTACAGATAGTTACAAATTTTCATGTAGTTATGAGATTATTCAACTTCTAAATTTTATCCATTAAGAATAATCAAAATCTATACTGTAACGCAATTTGCCAAAATGTAGTTATTCCACTACCAGCAGCTGTTCCAACCGGAACATACAGGCTCACCGTAGGCCTTACAGAAAATGAACCTATCTCAGCGGAAGTCTCCATGTTCGCCTCCACATTACTTATGGTGAATGATTCCCCTGTTACAGAAGGAGTGGTAACAACGGTAGTACTTCCACCATTCCTTCTTCCATTTCCTGTTCCATTACCTCTATTTGCACCGACACCTTTTTTCGTAAAGTTTCCAAATTTTTTATTGCTCCCAATATATCTGGATATTTTCAGGTACGAAAAATATTGATTGGTTCCTCCATTAACTAATATCGAAGGGGATACACTATAACTTATAGGTGAATTATCCCATTCAAAAAAATGTCCTATACCAGCTGATAAGCCAAAATCATAAGCTGATCCTGACGAATTTGAGCTGGTCGCTTTTGTGCTGCCAAATCCGAGACCGGCTGCCAATTTTGGTTGGATCCACATTTTTTTTAAAGTAAGCGCTGTATAAATATCATTGTTTAGAGGACTATACGGAACTGAAGGGTTGTTAGTAAAAAACATATGGGTATATTCTAAAGCAAAATCTACGTTGGGTTTATCGTATTGTGAATACGCAAGGCTCAGTGAATGCATGTAAATACCGGAACTCGATCCGCCTGTTACAAATTTTGGAGAGTAAATAGCTGAAAATCCGTTATAACTTAAAGTTAAAGCAGGAGCTACAGAAAGCGAATTAACAAAAGTGGTATCAATTCCGGCAATATTTAAGGTAGGCACCGCTGTTAGATTTAGTCCTGCAATAAAGTGGAATTTAGCAGTCTTGGAGCTATCCTGAGCGCTAGACGTATAGAATGTTGATATTATCAAAAGTATTAGTAAAACGTTTTTTTTCATATGAGCTGTATTGGATTTACGCTTCAAAGATGCGCTAATTAAATTAAATAAAGTATAATCTGAGTCTCAAAACTTGAAATCAATATAAACAGATTTTGCTCTTCTTGGAAATACTTAATAAAATAAAATTTTAAAAGTAAATGATTATCAAATTGAAGCGTCGACATATCGTTTTGGCAACAAAAGAAGCGAGGCCAACGAACAACAATTGCTAAATGCCTCCCCAAGGATATTATAAACCTTACTCCTTATAATTAGTAAGGATATTAAAGTCATCTATTCCTGACGTATAAAAATCTTGTAAATGTATATTTATAGCCTTAAGCTTTATGTATAAACCTTCTTGTAATGGGTTGTAATACATATAATACATATAATGTATTTTCTGGTACAACTTAGGTGGTTAAAACAAATCAACCGCTGGTGAATTTTTTGCCATGTTTGATACGTTTCTATTTTTTGCACTTAAGCAAAAATTTTATAACACCTAATGTCCTGATACAGGTTGTAAAGAAAATAGTAAAAACAGGTTAAAATAGTAAAAGATAGTTGTGCACTTACAAATTACTTTTTGAATATACTGTAGCAGAGGTAAGTTCTTTTTTTAAATACTTACATGATTCAGTTTGATTAATTTCTGTTTCTATTATGTTTTGCTGTGACGATATATTTTATTATTTTACTACATTTGGTTTTGGTGGACTTTCTCTGATTTTTCCATTCAGAAAAAAACGGGACTAAGCCATAATTTTGGCGTCATTATTAAGTAATAGGCTTAAGTAAAATAAAGTTTAAAGAGGTGGTGGCATTATTTATTAGTTGGAAGGTTGGTTTGCTTTTTTGGGCATTGATTTTCTATGTAATTAGGCTAATGTATTTAAGCATAAAAAAATCAAAAAGGATTATAAGTCTAGATAAAAACGGCACATAACACATTGGGTTTTGTGCAAGGTGCGGCTTGAAGTTGGATCAATCATCAGTAGCAACATGGCCACGCTTGTTCGGGCTTGACCAACGTCGCCAAACATTGGTTCTAAAAATTTATCTTTATTAAAAGCAGGGCAGCGATTACGGGTGGACGGAATTCTAATGCCCCACCTCCTACAAAGCCCTAACGATGTTAGTGCCAAGCAAAACGCAGGATTGTGGACAAAACAAATTTAAACAAAATGAAGAAACCGGCATTAATAGTTTTAGCAATTACGACACCGGATCATCTTCAAAATATGTAATTAGTATTTATGCAAAATATAACCATGCTGTTAAAAACTATTGTTTGTTTTTCTTTTTTTTTGGTACTAACATCTGCTATCCGTGCTCAGGATGTTTCGGTAAACCAAATTATTAATACCGAAAAAATGTACGATCTGCATTTTACTGATGCCAAGAGAGATTCCATGGTGAACCAACTGAACGCTAACCTGCAGATCTATCAATACCTGCATGGGTTCAATTTACCAAATAGTGTTCCTCTTCCTAACTGGTTTGATCCTGTGTTGCCAACAATGACATTCAATACCAAACAACAGCCCATTCACTGGAATATTCCTGTAGCCGTTGTAATGCCTGCTGATACAAACCAGTTGGCGTTTTATACTATTGCCCAGTTGTCTTCGTTGCTCAGGCATCATGCAATTACCTCCGTTCAGTTAAGCCGGTTTTTTATAAACCGTTTGAAAAAATATGGCGACACATTGCATTGTGTTATTAGCCTTACTGAACAAATAGCCATGGAACAGGCTAAACGGGCCGATGCAGCCTTTGCAAAAGGCATCTATAAAAGTGCTCTGCAGGGCATACCCTATGGGCTTAAAGACCTGTTTGCAGTTAAGGGCACCCGAACCACTTATGGTACACCGCCTTATATAGACCAGGTGATAGATAAAGATGCATTTGTGTACCAGCAACTGGAAAAGGCTGGCGCTGTATTGATCGCCAAATTATCTATGGGCGAGCTTGCAATGGATGATATATGGTTTGGCGGACAAACTAAAAACCCCTGGAATTTGCAACAAGGTTCCAACGGCTCATCGGCCGGCTCGGCATCGGCAACCGTTGCAGGATTGTTACCATTTGCCATTGGTACAGAAACCTACGGCTCAATTGTAGCGCCTTCTGCGGTGTGTGGTGCAACCGGGTTGCGGCCCACATTTGGCAGTGTTGCCCGAACAGGTGGGATGACCCTTGCCTGGACCTCTGATCGTATTGGGCCGATTTGCCGAGATGCCGAAGATGCAGCTATGGTCTTTGCATCTATACATGGTAGTGATGTATATGACCGTGCCTCACGAACAATGCCTTTTAATTATACGGGTAATGTTGATCTCAAAAACATAAAAGTGGCGTATGCAAAAAACTACATTGATACCTTGCCCAATAACAGCGCAGAAAAAGGGGTTATTAAAACTTTGCAGGATGCTGGTGTGCAGGTTATAGCTATCGATTTCCCATCCAACTTACATACAAATGACCTGCTAATGACAATTTGGGCTGCAGAATCAGCTGCGGCTTTTGACCCTCTCACAAGGTCGGGTAAGGATAGCCAAATGGTACAGCAATGGCAAAGCCGCTACCCGAACATGTTTAGGAGTGCACGGTTTATTCCGGCTGTTGAATATCTTACTGTATGCCGTTTGCGCTATATGGTTATGGAGCAGGCTTTTCCATTATTGAGCAAGTACGATATTATCATTGTGCCCAGTATGGCTGATGAGCCTATGGCGCTAACCTGCCTTACAGGCAATCCTTGTATCACATTACCTGCAGGCATAGCTGCTGCCGGTGGTGCACCACCAAGCATTACTTTCATAGGTGGTAAATTATACAGTGAGGCAATAATAGCTGCGTTCGCCAATAAGTTTCAGCAGATAACCCATTATCAGCAGCAGCATCCGCCCATGTTTACAAAGTGAACCATGTGTATAACGAAGGGCAGATACTGCTGCATGAAACGACTTTTTAAGTACAATAAAGTGAATTTAAGCGCTTACCGATAACAAAAGTATTTGCAAAAGCAGGGCTGGTCAATTAAATCTTTGGCATTTGCACTATGCCATCGGTTGTTTGGGCTGACATTTATGAATTTGGCTTTTAGTTGTTAACTTCAACTTTATATTTTCAAATGGTCATTTTTACCTGGCTGGACAATCAATGAATTTCCTGCCTTCGCAAATACTCAACCTTATGCACAATGCCAAAAGACCACAGACAAATTCAATAATTAATATCAACAACATGAGAATAGCTTTTACTTTAATAGCGACATTTTTACTTGCATTTGGACAAAGCAATATTTACGGACAAAAGAAGTTTGAATTAGCCGACTATGGCAAGCTTGTTAATATCTCCGACCCACAAATATCGCCTGATGGTAAAAGTGTTGTCGTTGTGGTTTCAAGACCCGATTATGTCAATAATCGTTTCAATGCCGAGTTGGTAATGGTAGATGTGGCTTCGGGAAAGAGGCGTGTACTGACACAGGATAAGTTTGCAGTATCAAGCCCAAGATGGTCTCCCAATGGCGAGCAATTGGGTTTTATATCTAGAGTTGGGCAAGGCAAAGATGCTCTAAATCAAATCTTTTTACTCTCAATGCAAGGTGGGGAGGCAAAGCAGATTACCAAAGCAGCGAAGGGTGTGCAACATTTTGCATGGAGCCCAAATTCTGAAACAATTGCTTATGCAGCCCTCAATGAACCTAAAAATAAATCAGAAATTGAAAAAGGTTTTACGGGTTTTGAAATAACAAATAACGATATGTTTGTGAGTAGCCAACCTTTACCTTCTCATATATGGTTGGTAAATACTACTACAGCAGAAAACAAAAGATTAACCGATGGTGATTGGAGTTTACCACTTGTAATTCCACCAAGTGCTCCATCTTCACCATTTTCCTGGTCGCCTGATGGGGAAACTATTTTGTTTGTAAAAGTAGCCACTGCCTATTCTGGTGATGGGCAAAATAGAACGATCCAATTATTGAACGTTGCTAATGGAACTTTTAAACCATTAACTAAAAGAACAAAATTGGAAGCTTACCCCAATTTTTCACCCGATGGAAGCAAAGTTTCTTATTGGTTAAAAAAGGCTGATATAAATGAAAGTATAAATGAATTATGGGTAACCAATACAAATGGAGGTGAAGGTAAAGCCATTTCTGCCCAACTCAACAGAGATTTATACCTTTCTGTTTGGATGCCAAATAACAAAAGTCTTTTGGTAGGGGGACA
>JANLVW010000071.1:0-1316 GCA_031364205.1 Ferruginibacter sp. | reverse complement strand
CGGGCTTTATTAATACCGGTGTGAGCCCAGCTTTATAGATTGCCAGCACACTTGCTATGTAGGTGTTAGAGGGAACCATCACTTCATCTCCGAGTTTCAATGCACCCATTTTTATATGTCCTTCAAGTGTAAGGATCAAAGCGTCGAGTCCATTAGCTACACCCAAAGCATATTGAGTATCGCAATATTTTGAAAACTGGGTTTCAAATAATTTCACTTCTTCACCAAGGATGTACCAGCCGGAATCCAATACCCGTTCAAAAGCATTCATTAATTCCTGCTTATTTTGATTATTGATGGATTTTAAATCTAAAAAGCTGATCATTTTATCGTAATTTATATAACAGTTCATCTGTTACCTTGCCCATTATTTCGCAGGATTACCATATAACAATGCATATGGAGGCACATCTTTAGTTACTAACACTTCATGCACTAATCGTTGTATATTGTCCAATTGTCAACTCTCTGATTATGATTGCATTAGCTCCAATTTAATTTTCCCTAACAATAAGGATTTTTGAAACATTGCCGGATATTTTTTGACTGTGGGTATTTGTCATTTACAAAACTTACATGCGGATTGACAAATACATCATCTTCTACTCTAATACCGTCCCACAGATACACACCACTTTTAATAGTCACACTATCTCCCAACACTACATCATTTTTATAAAAGTGTGACAGTTAATGTTGCACTAATCTCCTATTACTGCATCTTTAAGTATTACAGCAAACTGCCAAACCTGGTTTGATCTCCAATATTGTAGTCAGACATAAGCAAGTTTATGAATAAAAGCATCAACAATAGCTAATTTAATTTTTGCTTACAGCTTTGTTAGCATTAAAATAGCGCACAATATTATTTTCGTTTTTACAAGGTACAGATCTTTTTGGAAATAAACTTTACGATTTTTCGGGTAAAAATTATTTTACGGACTCAATAAACCATTATTACGAAACGAGCCATTTCCGTCCTCCTGTGGGAGATAGTATTTTTTCAATTATATATAAGAAATAAGTTACAATTAAAATTTCTTTCAAAATTTTACAAAGACTGATTGATAATATTTCAATATTTCTTTGTCAGCATATTTAAAGTCCCTTTTATGATGCACTATCTTTGCGCAATATGCATTACGCTTCAGTAGAAAATATCAGTAAGTCTTACGGAATAAGAACTTTGTTTAAAAACATTTCCTTTTATGTAGAAGAGGGAGATAAAATTGCTTTTGTGGCTCGCAATGGTACAGGGAAATCAACACTTCTAAAAATATTTGCAGGCTTGGATACGGCCGATGACGGTGTGCTTT
>JANLVW010000795.1:0-10851 GCA_031364205.1 Ferruginibacter sp. | reverse complement strand
CAGATATTATTGACAAAATGAAAGCAGCCAACCTCAACATTTTTGAAGGCACCTTGTACCCATTGCTTACAAGACTAAAGAATGCAGAATTGCTTACATACAGATGGGTGGAAAGTAACAGCGGACCGCCACGAAAGTATTTTCTGCTTACAGAAAAGGGCGCAGATTTTTACAAAGAACTCGAAGCCACCTGGAATGAACTTGCCAATGCTGTAACTGCACTAACAAAATAAAAAAACAACCTTAACAACAACAATTATCACATCATGAAACAGGTAATAAATATAAATTTTCAGGGAAGGGTAGTTCCAATAGAAGTAGCTGCCTACGATATTTTAAAAGCCTATGTGGACAGTCTATCACGCCACTTTGCTTTAGAAGAGGGTAAAGATGAAATTATAAACGATATAGAGAATCGCATTGGAGAATTATTTCAGGAAAGAATAAAAGCAGGTGCGGTTTGCATTACAGATGAAGATGTAAATGCTATTATACAAAGCATAGGCAGACCGGAAGATTTTGATGATACAGAGACCTCCGCAACGTCTGGTAATAAAGATTCAGAAGAACAAACCGCTCAACAACAGCAATCATCAACCGCAACCCCTCCAGGAAAAAGAAGATTGTTTAGAGACGAAAACCATAAACTTGTAGGTGGTGTTTGTAGTGGTATTGCCAATTATTTCGATATAGATATTGTAATAGTAAGAATAATATTTCTTGTATTACTCTTCTCTTTCGGTATAGGTTTTATACCGTATATTATTTTATGGATAGCTGTCCCAAGCAGCGCTACCACTGTTATTGGAAGCAGAAGAAAAAAATTATACAGAGACAATGATGAAAAATATATTGCCGGTGTTTGCAGTGGTATTGGCCATTATTTAGGAATAAATGCATGGATACCAAGAGTACTTTTTTTGTTGCCTTTGTTATCTTTTGTGAGTAAAAACAGGTTTGGCAATTTTGGTAATTTTGGAGATTTTAATTTCTTCAGCTTTAGTCCGGGTGCATTGTTCATTTATATAATTTTATGGCTCGTATTGCCCGAAGCCAAAACCACAGCGGAAAAGCTGGAAATGAAAGGGGAAAAGGTAGACATGAATACTATTAAAGCCTCTGTAGTAGAAGAAATGAAGGGTGTTAAGGAAAGGGTGCAAAAATTTGGAAAGGAGGTAGTAAATGTTGCAAACGAAAGCGGAAAAAAAGTTGGTGCAGAAGCAGACAGCTTGGCAAAAAAAAGTGGCCGATCATTAGGCGATATTATTGTATTGTTGGTAAAAGGCTTTGTATATTTTATTCTAGCCATTGTAGGCATTTCTCTCATATTCGCTTTGTTTGGGTTTGGCATTGCAGCCATGGGTGTATTCCCGATGAAAGATTTTTTACTTACGGAAGGGTGGCAAAATGTATTTGCTTGGGGAACGCTGTTGTTCTTTATAATAGCCCCAATGATTGCGGTAATTACATGGATAATTAGAAAGCTTGCCAAAATGAAAACAGGCAGCAAAATGCTGAAGCTAGGTTTTAGCGCAATGTGGGTTATTGGCTGGGTAAGTATCATTTTATTAATTGCTTCAATTTCAAAAGATTTCAGGCATTCATCAAATATAAACGAGCAGGAAATATTATTGCCAAATCCCGGGATTAAGTCTCTTGAAGTGACCACACTAGCGCCGGGTACAAGGTTTACAAAAAACAGTTGGTTTAGCATGCAGCCTTTTGAAGGTACTGATGAAGACAGTGCTGTTATCAGAAATACAACTGTACATATTGTAAAAGCTACCAATGACAGTTTTAGAGTTACGATGATAAGAACGGCATGCGGTAATACCAGAAGAAATGCCGATACACTTGCCTCTCTTATTAATTTTAATGCAGAGCAAAAAGATTCTTTGCTAATAATAGACCAGGGAATAAATATTAATAAAGTAAATAAATTTAGAAACCAGCATGTAATCATCACGGTATATGTACCTGTAGGCAAACAAATAAAGATTAATGATCTGGTGAATTTGTCATCAAGAACAAATTTTGACGGGCCTTTCACTAATAACTGGGAGAGAGATTTTGAAAGTATAAAATTTGAAAACCTGGAAGAAGGATGGAATGGAGGCGAGTGGTATACAATGACAAAGAATGGTCTTTATACAAAAGATGGTAAACCTGCAGGCAGTTACAGGAGCCGTTATGGTATTGATATAAGAGACAGAGATGGTAGGGTTCGCATAAATAGAAATGGAATTACCATTGACGATAACAACGACAATGATGGCAATTACCGATACGATAACAAGCCAATGGATAAATTTGATTCTATAAAAATGAACATTAAAAAAGATGAAAAACGTTTTAAAGACTCCCTGCAAAAAGCAAAAGAAAAAATAGAAAAGCAATTGGAGAAATACGAAAACAAAGACGAAAGCAATACTTTCTTATTCAAATCGCTTCCTTTTAAAAACGCCTTGGTTTTATTCAATTAGAGAAAGAGTTAAGTTGGGGTTGAATAAAGCTCTGCCCTTAGTGGTAGGGCTTTTTTTTTATTTACATTTGCCCACATAAAAAAACAACACATGAAAAATACACCTTTCACAGAAAAACATATTGCTTTAGGAGCAAAAATGGCTGACTTCGCAGGTTTTAATATGCCTATTTCTTACACAGGTATAAACGATGAACATGCTACGGTACGCAATGCAGCAGGCGTTTTTGATGTAAGCCATATGGGAGAATTTATGGTGAAAGGTCCAAATGCACTTGAACTTATTCAACGTATTACAACAAACGATGCGTCAAAACTTACTGCAGGCAAAGCCCAGTACAGCTGCATGCCAAATGAAGAAGGAGGAATTGTAGATGATCTGTTGGTGTATTGTATAAAAGAAAATGAAGTGTATATGCTTGTGGTAAATGCCGGCAATATTGATAAAGATTGGAAATGGATTAACCAATACAATACAAATAATGCTGAGCTGCAGAATATTTCTGACGATACATGTCTACTTGCCATTCAGGGCCCAATGGCAACAAAAATATTACAACCGCTAACAGATATTGATATCCTTAATTTACCATACTACACTTTTGCAAAAGGCAAATTTGCAGGGGTTGAAAATGTATTGATCAGTGCCACAGGTTATACAGGCAGCGGCGGTGTTGAAATTTATTTTGAAAATAAAGATGGCGCTGCTGATAAAATATGGGATGCTATTTTTGATGCTGGCAAAACAGCAGGGATAAAACCTATTGGCTTGGGCGCAAGAGATACTTTGCGTTTAGAAAAGGGATTTTGTTTATATGGGATGGATATAAATGACACAACATCGCCAATAGAAGCAGGCTTGGCTTGGGTAACAAAATTTACAAAAGACTTTACGTCAAAAGCAATTTTTGAAAAACAAAAAGTAGAGGGTGTTATGCAAAGGCTCGTGGGTTTCGAAATGATTGAAAAAGGAATTGCCCGCCACGATTATGAAATAAAAGATTTTGAAGGTACAACAATAGGTAAAGTAACATCCGGCACACAGGCACCTTCACTTGGTAAGGCAATTGGTATGGGCTATGTAGATACAAAATTTTCTGCCATAGGCTCTGAAATATTTATAAAAGTGCGCAGCACACTTTTGAGAGCTGTGGTTGTAAAAATGCCATTTGTATAATCTGGAGTGGACAAAGCTGGACAGCAGAAAATGATTTTAAAAAAGTAAAAATTAATGAGTAACATAAAACCTTCTTTGTATACCTGTCTATCTCCGGCATTGTTGCACTTGTATGATGTGAGCAATAGCATTGTCGTGATTATTGATGTGTTGCGTGCTACATCCACAATTGCTACAGCTCTACACAATGGTGCAAAAGAAATTATTCCGATAGATAATGTGTCAGAATGTATAAAGATAGGCGCAGAATTAAATGGCATCACCGCAGGAGAAAGAGATGGACAGGTAGCAGAAGGGTTACAATATGGTAATTCTCCTTTTGAATATCCGGCATCATTTATTGCGGGCAAAACATTAGTGTTGACTACTACAAATGGTACAAAATTATTGCACATGGCATTGGCCAAGGGTGCGCAGGAAATTATCACAGGATCTTTCCCAAATATATCTTCTGTTTGTAACTATTTATTATCAAAAAATAAAAATGTAGTGCTTGCATGTGCTGCATGGAAAAACAAAATAAACATAGAAGACGGTTTGTTTGCGGGAGCAGTTGTAAATAGAATTAAAGAAAGTTTTACCATTCAATGCGATTCATCTCAACTTGCCGAAAGCCTTTACATGACAGCCAAAACTGACCTGTATGAATTTATGAAAGAACGCAATGCAACCCATTACCATCGCCTCACAAAATACCATCTTGAAAAAGATATACGCTATTGCCTTACAGAAGATGGCGCACCTTCATTGCCGGTGTATATGGATGGGAAATTGGTGAATGGATTGAAATAAAAATTGGCTAATTTTAATATATGAACGTAGCTCATAAATACCTGCCTAATTATACCTACGAAGATTATTGCCAATGGGAGGGACAGTGGGAATTAATTGAAGGAATTCCTTATGCAATGTCGCCACTGCCAATACCTATTCACCAAAGAGTTAACGGGAATTTGTATGCTAATTTTGAAATAGCGTTAAAAAAGTCCTGTAAAGATTGCAAAGCATATTTACCTATTGATTGGAAAATAAAGGAAAGTACTATTCTACAACCGGATTTATTGGTAGTCTGTAAAAAAATAGAAAAAAAGTATTTAGATTTTTCGCCTGAACTAGTTGTAGAAATTTTATCTCAATCTACTGCAGTAAAAGATAGGAACATTAAAAAAGAAATTTATCTAGCTGAAGGGGTTAAGTATTTTCTTATACTTGATCCACAGACGAAAAAAATAGAAATTTATGAAGCTATAAATAATGCATATTCTCCGGTTTCAATTTCTCCTAATAATTTTGTTTTTACTTTTAAAGACGGTTGCACTGCCAACGTTGATTTTGAAGATATTTGGAATTAATATAATCTTACAATATTTATATAAATATTTTCTTTAGTATTTTACCCATAAATATCATACCCAAATTTAGTCCTTATCTTTATCTACCCATTCAGAGTAATAAATAATAATTAATGGGACTAATTTTTTATAAACTTACCTACGTTTTTAACCACTTTTCATAGTTCAGTTTTTTTATCAGCAATCAATCTAGGTTTTAAAGGAATAAATATCCTACAAATTTTGAAGGTTTATTCAGACTAAAACGCCATGGCCGTAAACCCTTTAATCTTTAATCAAAAACTTTTGTAACGGAGATAATTAGGAAAAAACAAACAATCTTAATACATCTTAACCATTTTTACTTTGTAAGCTAAGTTTACTGCCGTACCTTGCACAATGCAGTCGGTATTTAGTTGCTCTATTAAGCCGACTTTTTTACATTCATACATAAATTTTTTTCTTTGGCATTACCACATCTAATTAAGCATATATACAACAACGGCAGCGACGAAGTTATTCGCCGTGGAAAAAAAATTCAATCACTTGGCTTTGTAGAGCTGGTGGTACATGATGAATTAATGAGCAACATTGTCTTTAGGGTAAAGGATGACGTTTACAGTACTTTTTACAAAGTGTATATAGAAAAATACTGCGATGCAAAAGCAATGAATCTCCGTTGCAGCTGCCCATATAATATCGGTGATATTTGTCGCCACGAAGCAGCAGGTTTACTGCGTTTGCAGGATATGGTTGATAAAAACTTATTGCACAGCAGTGCTATACAGTATAACCAGATGCATTCCGTAGCAAAAATGAAAAACATCGATCTTAAAATGATAAAGATGCTTTCATCACCTTCTATTTTTCACGAGGCGGAGGAACTAATGAAAACCACTAAAGCGGTTATTTTAAAAACTGCTGACGAAAGAGTAGAAGCTGAAATAGTTATAAACGGCGAAAAATTTCCACTTGTTATTCAAAAAAATGATGAACGAAATTTTGATACTTCCTGCATGTGCAGCGAAGCGATGCACCCTTTGTGCGAACATAAAGTTTTAATGTTTGTGCAATTGTTGCAAACTTATGGTTCTGATTATTTTGACAGCATAAGAAACCGGGATAAAGAGAAAAACAAACTATTGCAGATTTACGGTTACAGCCTTGAAGACGATCTTGCAGGTAAATTTGAATTTTCTTATAAGGACAGTAAGCCTTTTTTAAAAGTACTTGATACCACTATAAAGCGGGTTGTTGCTGCTGCACCATTGCCAATTCCAACATATCGAACAGCACCTGCGTTTGTGCCCATTGCAAATGTACCTCAACAGGAAAAAATAGTTGATGTTCAAAAGCGCATGCGCCTTGGATTGGTATTTAATTTTAATGCTAAAAATTACCCCGGTTTTACTGTAGATGCTATACAGGGAGAACAGGATGAGGACAATAGAAAATACCTGGGTAAAACTGAATTAATAGATTTAACCAAGTTTGTAGATATTTCTGATTTTTCTGAAAATGATAAATCACTCTTTCAGCAGGTACGAAAACTGCAGGAAAATGAAATAAACAAATACCTCAACCGAAACTCTCCTTTTAGCGGTATCTGGGAAAATATTATTCATACCGATGGTGATGATTTACCCGAAGAAACAAAACAGCTTATCACAGAATACCTCCATCCAAAACTGCGAAAAATTTTTGATGAGCAATGCAACAACCCTTTTGTATTTATTTTACCGGCTACCAAAAAATTTAAAACTGCCAATTTGCTGGAGACAGAACTGAGCGATGAATTTTTATCTCCCGTGTTTAAAGTTGCTGCTGAAAAAAGCCAGTTCGAAATATCGTGCATGTTAAAAATTGGCGGTGAACCCGTTGCATTTACTGAAAACAAATCAGGCAACAGCCTAGTTTTTTTGTTTGAAGATGTAATGTATACCTGGCAGAAAACGGACGATGTAATGCAGGCAGAAAAATTTATAAGAGAAGGAAATATTGCTTTAAGCAAAAGCAACTGGGCAGAAAAAATGGAAAATATTATTATTCCGTTAACGAAAGAATATGAAGTTGAATTTGATAAGTCGTTGGTAAAAGAAGTAAAAGTTTCTGTACCCGATATTAAATTAATGTTGCAGGAACGGGGTGAATATTTGCTTTTTCAACCCGTATTTTCTTACAAGGGTTTTGAAACAAAAGCCGGCGATAAAGAAGTGTTGATAATACCTGATGGCGATAAAATTTTACAGATATTCCGTAATAAAGATGCAGAAGATGCTTTTATGGCAAAGCTGGAAAGTCTTCACTCAGGTTTTATTACAAAGCAGGAATCCGGCAGCCTGGTTTTGCGTGGGGCAGATGTGTTGCGTAATAACTGGTTTTTTCTTTTTGTAGATGCTATGAAAGAAATGAAAATACCTGTATTTGGTTTTGAAGCTTTAAAAAACTTTAGGTTTAATACCGCACGACCGAGTACTAATATACATGTAAGCAGTGGACAGGATTGGTTTGATGCAAAAGTAGAAATAGAATTTGGTGAGCAAAGAGTAGGTATTGCAGAAATAAAATCGGCTTTGGCGGAGAAGCGGTCTTTTGTGCAACTGGGCGACGGCACTTTAGGTATTTTGCCTGATGAATGGCTCAAGAAATATTCACTTTTATTTAAAGTGGGCGACGGCAAAAGTGATAAACTTCGCCTTAGCAAATACCATATGAGCGTGATAGATGACCTGTATGAAAATCGTAACGAAGAAGAAATGAGTTTTGCGCTGGATGAAAAATATGAGCGTTTAAGAGAATACCGTAACATACCAGAAATACCTGCACCTGTTCAGTTAGAACCAATTTTACGACCATACCAGTTGGCAGGTTATCGCTGGCTCAATTATTTAAATGAGGTTGGCTGGGGTGGTATATTGGCAGATGATATGGGACTAGGTAAAACCGTGCAGGCCCTTACCATGCTGGATTATTTTAAAGTAACAAACGAATCACTTATATCGATAGTAGTTTGTCCTACTACACTAATTTATAACTGGCAAAACGAAATAAAAAAGTTTACGCCATCCCTTATTGCTCATGTACACCACGGCAGTACACGAAGCAGAAATATAGAAGAATTAAAAGCTGCTAATATCATCATCACTACTTATGGAACTTTACGCAGCGATATACAGCTTTTCCTAAAAATACATTTTGATTATGTGGTGTTGGATGAAAGCCAGGCAATAAAAAATCCATCATCAAAAGTTACAAAAGCAGCATCCTTATTAAATGCTACCAACCGTGTTTGTATGAGTGGTACGCCATTGCAAAACAATACGTTTGATATTTATGCGCAAATGAATTTCTTAAACCCGGGGCTGCTTGGTACAATGGAATTTTTTAGAAATGAATTTGCAAACCCCATTGATAAATTTGGTGAGCAGGAGCAAAAAGAACATTTGCGTAAACTGTTATACCCATTTATTCTGCGCCGAACAAAAGAGCAGGTGGCAAAAGATCTTCCTGAAAAAACGGAGCAGATACTTTTTTGCGAAATGGAAAAAGAACAACGTAAAATTTACGATGCTTACCGCAACAGTTACCGGGATAAAATACTTGGAACCATTGAGGAACAGGGAATACAAAAATCGCAGCTTACCATTTTACAGGGCTTAATGAAACTGCGTCAGATTTGCGATAGTCCGGCTATACTAAATGAAGAAGATAAATTCCCTAACCATTCCATTAAACTGGATGAACTTACAAGGGAAATTGTTGAAAACATTGGTGACCATAAAGCACTTATATTTTCGCAGTTTTTAGGAATGCTGGCACTCATCAAACAAAAATTAATAGAAAATAATATTCCCTTTGAATATTTTGACGGAAGTACATCTGCCATTGATAGAGAAAAAGCGATACAAAATTTTCAGAACAATGATGAGTGCAGGGTATTTCTAATTTCATTGAAAGCCGGTGGTGTGGGGCTTAACCTAACAGCTGCCGATTATGTATATATCGTTGATCCATGGTGGAACCCGGCGGTTGAGCAACAGGCCATTGACAGAACACACAGAATTGGGCAGACAAAAAATATTTTTGCTTACCGCATGATTTGTATAGATACGATTGAAGATAAAATTTTACAGTTGCAGGAACGTAAAAAAATCCTTGCAAAGGAATTGATTGCGGATGATGCAAATTTTGTAAAGGCGCTTAGCAAATCAGATGTTGAATATTTGTTTAGCTAGTGGCTAAAGCTGCCAGTTTTTTAAAAGTGCTTTTTAAATTTAAGGTAACTGTTAATTAAAGCTGACAGCTCTTTCTGTACATATTTCAAATTGAATCTTTCATCCTTCGCAAAAAAATATTTTACCTTATCTTTACTTCAATCGAAAATTTTACGAAGGCTTATGTTTAATTTAATACTTTTTGGTCCTCCCGGTAGTGGAAAAGGTACGCAAAGTGAAAAAATAATTGAGAAGTTTAATCTTGTTCATTTAAGTACCGGAGATTTATTGCGTTCTCAAATTGCCCAACAAACTGCTTTAGGTCTGGAGGCAAAAAAATTAATGGATAAAGGGCAGCTGGTTCCAGATGAAGTTGTTGTTGGAATGATAAGTACAGCATTGGAAGAAAACCCGCAGGCAAAAGGGTTTTTGTTTGATGGTTTCCCCCGAACTGCAGCACAGGCCGAAGCCCTGGACAGTTTATTGGAGATACGAAAAACGCCTGTAAAAGTTATGCTGGCCCTTGATGTTAGTGAAGATGAATTGGTAAAACGTATTTTAAAAAGAGGACAATCCAGCGGCAGATCAGACGATACTGACGAAACAATTATTGCAGCAAGGGTTGCAGAATATAAAAATAAAACAGAAGCTGTAGCCGATTATTACCGCAAGTCAGATAAAGTAGTAATGGTGTCGGGTGAGGGTAGTATAGACGAAATTTTTGCGAGATTATCTGCAGAAATAGAAAAAAGAATGTAATTTAAAAAATAATTTACGGTGCCTTGTTTACTTTAAGAACATAAAAAATCTTTAAGAAAATAAGGCTTTTTTATTAGGGTAAACAGCCAAAATAAGTTGACGTAAAAAAGGCTTTTAAACTAGGCAAACAATAAAACGATGGTTGCTGCTGAAATTAGCAGGGAATAGAAGTAAAATGATTTAATTGAAAATTTATTTTTGAAAAGTACCCACAAGGCAATGACTGGTATAATAAAGATTGCTGCCACAATAAACAACCATAAATTTTCATATACTGTACCAACAGCAGCATATTTGTAAGGGTTAACAGCTTTAAATATTATCACATAAATTAATACAAACACACTTATGCAAAGCACGAATTTGCTTTGTTTATTATTTTGAATGTTAATGGGCTGGTTCATAAAATATTATTTTGCACATGCTCCCTCCGTCCAGGATTTTACACCGGCGCATGCAGCCACACAGGCATTGCCGTATGTTTTCCCATCACAACCACAAACCGGTTTATATTCCATTGTGCACATACAATCAGGTTTTGATAGACTAATGCAAGTATTAACCTGTTTGGTAGTTTTACATGCAGTAAAAAACAAAATAGCAACTATTAAAATTTTAAAAAGCATGGTTAAGGATTTTAATATTTTATTTGATTTTTCCTGATAAAAATACTGTTTTATTTTTACTGATTTTTTCTAAAAGGCTATTTTATATTTTTTATACGCTTGCCTGCCATAAATTTGGCTATGCAAAAACTGGGAAATTATATTACAGGAAATTGGATAGAACGCGATGGTGAAGGAACAGAATTATATAATGCAGTTAGTGGAACTGTTATCACAAACGCCACTACAAAAGGCCTGGATTTTGAATCAATTTTAAAATATG
>JANLVW010000863.1:0-1065 GCA_031364205.1 Ferruginibacter sp. | reverse complement strand
TAATTATAACCTAATCATGCATTGTTTGCATGTATAAAAAAATGCACATGCATTTGAAGGCATGTTTCTTCTTTTTCAAAACCACATCAGGATTTATTCATTAACATTTACGGTTATTTTAGGACGACGCAAAGACCACGCAACAATATTGCAACTTCGCTGCTCACCCAATCATCCTTCGGTGGTCACCCATAGATAGGCCATTAGAAGCCTACTGCAATAACTCATCAGGTTTATACCTGAATTACCTTTAGGAAAACGCTTCTTTTGGGTACCATTTTTTCTTTAACCAAAATGCAAGCCGCACCAGCATAATTAAAGCGGGAACTTCTACCAGCGGACCAACCACTCCGGCAAAAGCCTGCCCGCTGTTAATACCAAAAATACCAATGGCAACGGCAATAGCCAGTTCAAAATTATTACCGGTAGCGGTAAAAGCAATTGCTGTATTTTTTGAGTAATCAGCGCCCATTTTTTTACCAATAAAAAAACTCACCAGAAACATTATAGCAAAATATATAACCAACGGCAGGGCAATTTTTAAAACATCAAAAGGCAGCTGCACAATAAGTTTTCCTTTTAAGCTAAACATTAATAAGATCGTAAAAAGCAATGCCAGCAATGTTATGGGCGATATGGCAGGTATGTATTTATTAGTAAACCAATCTAAACCTTTCCATTTTATTAATAAAAAACGGCTTACAATCCCCGCAAAAAATGGAATGCCTAAATAGATTAAAACACTTTTGGCAATTTGCCCGATGGTAATATTTACCTCCATACTTTTTACGCCAAAATAAGGTGGTAAAACATTTATGAAAAGCCACGCATATACACTGTAAAAAAGTATCTGAAAAATACTGTTAAGTGCTACCAGCCCTGCAGCATATTCTCTGTTTCCTTCCGCCAGTTCGTTCCACACAATTACCATGGCTATGCAGCGGGCAATACCGATAAGAATTAACCCTGTCATATATTCCGGCTGGTTATGAAAGAAAATAATGGCTAAAAAAAACATCAGTAACGGCCCGATGATCCAGTTAAGCAAAAGAGAAATGCTCAGTA
>JANLVW010000782.1:0-3106 GCA_031364205.1 Ferruginibacter sp. | reverse complement strand
ACCGTTTTAAAGGTCAGCAGTTTCAGCAAAATGCTGAAACTGCCGGTACACCAAAAGAAAAAAAGAATGGTAAAACTATACTTTTTGCCGGGGTTGGTTTTTTACTTTTTGTTCCTATTTTTAAAACATTAACGCACCTTCCTCCTTTTATGGGGATGATGCTTGCTTTGGGATTTATGTGGATTATCACCACAATAATTCACAAAGACAAAAATAATAATGTACCTGAAAAATTTACTGTTGCCGGGGCATTACAAAAAATAGATTCGTCCAGCATACTTTTTTTTCTGGGAATACTTTTGGCTGTATCAGCATTGCAGTCTTTTGGATTATTAAAACAATTGGCAGGAGTGTTAACCGCCACTTTAAAAAATGATTATCTAATTGGTACGGCCTTGGGGTTATTATCTGCCATTGTTGATAATGTACCACTCGTAGCTGCATCGCAAGGCATGTACGATTTATCCGTTTATCCAACCGATCATCTCTTCTGGGAATTTTTGGCATTAACTACCGGCACAGGGGGCAGCGCAATTATTATAGGTTCTGCGGCCGGTGTTGCGGTAATGGGTATTGAACAAATAAATTTTATGTGGTATTTAAAAAAAATAAGCTGGCTGGCAATTATAGGTTTTGGAGCAGGCATTATTGTATTCATGTTACAAAGAAATTTTTCCATGTAATATTGCGGAGCAACATAATTTCTTGTTGGGATAGTTATTTTATTGAATATTTTACATTTAAATAATTTTAAATAAACCTCCTAAGTAGTTGTTGTTGAATAAAATCTTCCTCACACAATTTTACTTATCTTCAAAAAAAAATAAATGCTGGTAAAAACCTTTGGTAGTGCTGTGTACGGTGTTGAAGCAATAACAATAACAGTGGAAGTAAATGTTACAAACCAGGGGCAACATTATTTTATTGTAGGCCTGCCGGATAATGCTGTAAAGGAAAGTTTGCAACGGGTTGAAAGCGCAATAAAGAGCAATCATTACTACATGCCACGTACCAAATTAGTAGTTAATCTTGCTCCAGCAGATATTAAAAAAACCGGCTCCGCATTTGATCTTCCTATTGCCATTGGTACGCTTGGTGCAACAGAACAAATTCAAAATCCCGAGCAGTTAGAAAAGTTTGTAATAATGGGTGAGCTAAGTTTAGATGGCGAAGTGCGTCCAATTAAAGGTGCATTGCCCATAGCAATCCAGGCACGTAAAGAAGGTTTTGAAGGGTTAATATTACCCGCAGTAAATGCACGTGAAGCGGCTATGGTAAATAATTTAAAAGTGTTTGGTGTCACACATATAAACGAGGTCATCGAATTTTTTAAAGATGAAAAAACATTGGTACAAACAATTGTAGATACCCGTGCAGAATTTGCAAATGCACAGAGTGATTTTGAAATAGATTTTTGTGATGTAAAAGGTCAGGAAAATATTAAACGTGCTTTGGAGATTGCTGCTGCCGGCGGCCACAACGCCATATTAATTGGCCCACCCGGCGCAGGTAAAACAATGCTTGCAAAAAGATTACCTACCATTTTACCGCCACTCAGTCTGCACGAAGCATTAGAAACAACAAAAATACACAGCGTTGCGGGCAAGCTTGCCGAAAATGCAACGATTGTAAGTAAGCGCCCTTTTCGTAGTCCACACCATACCATTTCAGATGTTGCACTTGTTGGAGGCGGTGGCAATCCCCAGCCCGGCGAAATTTCTTTGGCGCACAATGGCGTTTTGTTTTTAGATGAATTGCCCGAGTTTAAAAGAACAGTGCTCGAAGTAATGCGCCAGCCAATGGAAGATAGAAAAGTAACCATCAGCCGGGCAAAAGTTGCATTGGATTTTCCTGCAAGCTTTATGCTTATTGCTTCTATGAACCCCTGTCCTTGCGGTTATTTTAATCATCCTGAAAAAGATTGCAGTTGCGGACCGGGTATTGTTCAAAAATATTTAAGCAAAATATCCGGCCCGCTTTTAGACAGAATTGATCTACATGTTGAAGTAACTCCGGTAGCATTTAGCGAAATGCAGTCATCAAGGGAATATGAAAAAAGCGAAGTAATTCGTGCCAGAGTAATTGCAGCCAGAGAAATACAGGCAGCCCGTTATAAAGAAAATATAGGCGTGTATGCAAACGCACAAATTAGCAGTAAAACATTAAAAGAGGTTTGTATTATTTCCAACGCAGGTGCTAATTTATTAAAGATAGCTATGGAGAAATTAAATCTTTCAGCTCGTGCATACGATCGTATTTTAAAGGTTAGCCGAACCATAGCAGATCTTGCAGCATCAATAGATATAAAACCCGAACACCTCGCAGAAGCAATACAATACAGGAGTTTGGACAGAGAAGGTTGGGGAGGATAATACAGATTGTAGATGTGGGATTCTAGATTTTAGACTGTATTTAAAGCAATCCTTATTCAGTTATTAGATGACCCTAACTGGTAAATTATATTTTAAAAAGATTTTTTATGAGCCAGGCTAATACAAAACATTGTAGAACATTTGTGGAGTCGCACATTTCATCTGCAGTAAATAATTTAGCTTTAATTATGCAATAGATTTTGCAATATTTTATTTTACAATTTCATCTATCCGATCGGGAATGGCGTTTTCTTTTCGCTTTTTTCTTAATAACCAAATTTCTCCCTTGTCTCTTGTTGGTACATGGTCACCAAATAATTTACCCCATGGTTTCAAATCTGGTAATCTATCAAAAATAATTTTTAAAATTGCAAGAAATGGTATTGATAAAAACATACCTGCAACACCCCACAAAGCTCCTCCCATCAACACAACTACTACAGAAAAGAAAGCGTTTATCTTTACTCTTGATGATACAAGAAATGGAATCAGAAAATGATTGTCAATAAACTGTATTAAAATATAAGCACCAAATATCAAAAGTTGAGTTGTAAATCCATCCCTTGTAACAGTTGCAATTATAATCGGTAAAAGAATTGCTATAAGCCCGCCAATGTAAGGAAGCATATTTAAAAACGCTCCCAATACACCTAACAATATTGCATACTCGACACCCAAAATAAGTAAGGCTGTCGTATTGAGTACGGCAACTACCAGAGCTTCCAGCATCAAGC
>JANLVW010000712.1:0-2500 GCA_031364205.1 Ferruginibacter sp. | reverse complement strand
TATATTTTTATAAGAGATACAGGGTTACTCCTTTAAGAACTTTTTACGCATTTATTCTGGCTATTGTTATTACCGGGTTTGCACAAAAGGCATTAATACAATGGACGGTAAAGGGTGCAGGCAGTTTTGATATTCTTTTTGTAAATGATTTTGGACTACCGTTTTTTACAGGGTTTGCATTTTTCTTTATCGTTCTTGTTGCATTAGTTTATGTAGGTTTAAAAGTAGCCCATAACAAAAACTGGAATTTGCTCAAACTTGGTATGTGGAGTTTTCTGTTTATTACCCTTGGTTGTTTTGCTTCTTACTCAACAACACTTGTGCGCAGCAATGCAAATGTGGCTGTAGATATGAATGAAGTAGATAATCCGGTAAACCTGATGAGCTATGTATCTCGTGAGCAATATGGGGATTGGCCGATACTTTTTGGACAGGATTTTACTGCACAGATACAGGATTCAAAAGTTACAGAGACTTATATAAAAGCAGGTAACAAGTACGAAAAAGAGGGAAGAAAAGTTGAGTATGTTTATGCTCCTGAAGACAAACATTTTTTCCCAAGAATGTGGGACCAAAGCAACGACCAGGGGCACGCAGATTATTATGCTGATTATGCTGAAATAGGAAAAAATAAAGATGGTACATATGAACATCCGCCAACGATGGCAGATAACATTGGTTTCTTTTTCAGTTATCAAATTAATTGGATGTACTGGCGCTATTTTATGTGGAATTTTGCCGGAAAACAAAACGATGTTCAAGGTGTTCAAATGAGTAATGTAAGAGATGGTAACTGGAAAACCGGCATTGGCTTTTATGATAATATCCGCCTTGGCGACCAGAGCAAATTACCTGATACACTTAAAAACAATAAAGCAAACAACAAGCTTTATATGTTACCGTTTATACTTGGTATCCTTGGGCTTGTTTATCAAATTAAAAATGATAAAAGAGATGCACTGGTTATAGGTTTATTTTTCTTTTTTACAGGCATAGCAATTTCAATGTATTTAAATATGGCGGGTAACCAGCCACGTGAAAGAGATTATGCCTTTGTGGGATCATTTTATGTATTTGCCATTTGGATAGGGCTCGGTGTTTTGTATGTAAAAGATCTGCTTACCCCGGTTTTAAAAAGTACTAAAAATGCATCTATAGCAGCGGGTATAATTTGCCTTTTGGCGGTACCTGTAATTATGGCCTCGCAGGAATGGGATGACCATGACAGGAGCAATAAAACTACAGCTCCTGATCTTGCCACAGATTACCTGGAAAGTTGTGCTCCTAATGCAATTCTTTTCACCTTTGGCGATAATGATACTTATCCACTTTGGTATGCACAGGAAGTTTTGGGCGTTCGCCCCGATATTCGTGTTATAAACACAAGTTTACTTGGTACAGATTGGTATATAAACCAATTGCGTTATAAAATAAACCAGAGCGATCCAATAGATCCGATATGGAGTGCAGAGCAAATAAGAGGTTCAAGCAGAGATGTAGTTTACAATGCGCCTCAGGCCGGCATAGATCCTACTAAATTTATGGATTTGTTTACCATGATGAAAGATTATGCAGGAAGTGATGATCCGGCTAAACTTCAACAGGGCAGGGATGGGAGTAGTTTAAATGTTTTTCCAAGCAAAAAGGTTTTTGTGCCGGTAGATATTGCTTTGGTAAAACAGAACGGTACTGTAAATGCCAACGATTCTGTTTTACCTACCATGCAGTTTGAAATTCCTAAAAATGTTTTGTATAAAAACGATGCAGCGATATTAAATATAATTGCAGCAAATAAATGGAAACGTCCTATTTATTTTACGTCTCCTTATGGTGAATTAGGTTTTCAGCAGTTTCTTCGTCAGGATGGATTATCGTACAGACTTGTACCGATAATGAACGGTGAAGTAAATAAAGATTGGGTGATGGATAAAATGATTAATAAATTTTTGTTTGGTGGTGCAGATAAAAAGGTTGTTTATTTTGATGAAGAAAACCGCAGACATTTAAATTCTATTAGGTTAGCTTATGCACAGGCTGCATCTAATTTAGCGGATGGCGGAAGAAAAGAAGATGCAAAAAAACTGTTGAATAAATCTGATAAAGGAATGTCGGAAACTAATATGCCCTACGGTATGGTTAGCAGACAACAGCAACAAAACGAAATATCACTTCAGTTTTTAATTGCAGCTTACAAAGCAGGAGATTCAACGCTGATTACAAAAGTTACCGCAGCACTTAAAAAAGATATGGAGCAGCAGGCTGCTTATTATGAAAGCCTTTCAGATAATAAGCGTGCTGCAATGAAATATGAAGAAGACAGAAATGCGCAATTGTTGGGTGGGTTGTTACAAATGGAACAGCAGTTTAAACAAATGCAAATGACCCCTGTTAAAGAAAACCCTGCGGTAATAAATACCCAACCGGTAGATTCTCCAAAACCTTAAAATTTAGAATTAATTTTAATTGCCCCGTTCCATTTTTGGACGGGGTTTTTACATTA
>JANLVW010000706.1:0-6388 GCA_031364205.1 Ferruginibacter sp. | reverse complement strand
CCCTTACTATAGCTTGTCATTCGGGTATTTGCCTTGTCGTGAAGGTCAAATAAACGGAGCAGTTCATTTGATTTTTTAGTAATTACATCGTCTTCAAGGTTATATAATTTTCCGCTAAAACGCAGGTACTCCATCGGTGTAAGCACTTCGTACAAAGCAGCAAGCTCAGGAATATAACCAATTTTCTGTTTTACTTCTATAGGATTTTTCCTTACATCTATACCTATTACTGATACTTCTCCTTCAAAGTCGCTCGTAATACCACAAAGTATTTTAATTGTGGTACTTTTTCCTGCACCATTAGGCCCAATATATCCTACAATTTGCCCGGCTTCAATATTTAAATTAATACCCTTTAAAACGTAATTGGTATCGTAGGCTTTTTTTAAATTTTCAATTTGAATGATGGACATGTTGAAGATTGATGGTTGATAGTTGACTGTTGATGGTATAAGCTCATAAAATTAAAATAAAAATGTGCAAACAATTTACCGTTTGCACATTTTTACTAGTATTAAGATTTGAGATATGAGATACAAGATTGAGATTTATAAATCTACAATGATAAAAAAAAATTTAAAGAGATAATAGTAATCGATAATTCTTTTTACTCAAACCTACAATTCAAATTTTAAGTCTTTCATTTTTTGTCTAACATCTGGTATCTATTTTAATATACTTCTTCCAATTACAATTCTTTGCACTTCACTGGTGCCCTCGTAAATCTGAGTAATTTTCGCATCTCTCATCATTCTTTCTACATGGTATTCTTTTACAAAACCATATCCACCATGTATTTGCACAGCTTCTGTGGCAGTCCACATTGCGGTTTCGCTGCTAAATACTTTTGCCATGCTGCTGCTGAGTGTGTAATCTAAATGCTCATCTTTTTCCCAAGCCGCTTTCATACAAAGTAATCTTGCAGCTTCAATTTTTGTTGCCATATCAGCCAATTTAAACTGAATGATCTGGTGGTTCATTATTTCTGTCTTAAACGCTTTTCTAACCTTGCTGTAGTTTAACGAAAGTTCAAAAGCCCCGCTTGCAATTCCAAGAGCCTGCGCAGCAATTCCAATCCGGCCACCTGCCAAAGTCTTCATGGCGAACTTAAACCCGAAGCCATCATCACCAATGCGGTTTTCTTTCGGCACTTTTACATCATTAAATAAAATAGTGTGTGTATCACTTCCACGAATGCCAAGCTTGTTTTCTTTAGCACCAACTATTACACCGGCCCATTTTTTCTCAACTATAAATGCATTAATTCCACGGCTACCTTTACTCACATCAGTCTGCGCAATTACCAGGTAAACACTTGCGCTGTTTCCGTTAGTAATCCAGTTTTTTGTACCGTTTAATAAATAGTGATCATCTTTTTCTTCAGCAGTAGTTTGTTGCGAGGTAGCGTCGCTTCCGGCTTCCGGCTCACTTAATAAGAATGCACCGATATATAATTCACCGTCTTTTTTACCTTGTGCCAAAGGGATTAAATATTTTTGTTTTTGTTCTTCGTTGGCATATTCCTGCAAACCGTAGCAAACCAAACTGTTGTTTACGCTCATACAAACACTCACACTAGCATCGATTTTACTTATTTCCTCCATTGCAATTACATAACTCATCGTATCGAGTCCACTTCCGCCATATTCGGGTTTTACCATCATACCCATAAAACCAAGATCAGCTAGTTTTTCTATTTGTTCCTTAGGAAAAGTCTGGTGTTCATCTCTCTCAATAACGCCTGGCAAACATTCATTTATCGCAAAATCTTTTGCAGCCTGTTTAATCATAAGCTGCTCCTCTGAAAGTTGGAAATTCATATTTAAATTTTAGTGCTGCAAATTTAGGGGTTTGGCTCATAGTAAATCATAAATTGAAAATTTGAAATCACAAGTTTTAGAGCTATAAATATTTGCCTAAAATAAGCTTTGTTGCAGCTATGCGTTGCAAGTCCTCGTTGCGCTTCGCTCCATTGTGGGCTTTTCACTGCTATACGCCAGTTCTTGGGCTTTTGTTTTTTAATTTTACTATTTCACACGGCCTGCAACCTTTTTATTAAATTCCTGATATAATAAAAATTAAGGTTGGTAAAAGTGTAAATCTATATCATTCCTGCTCCCTTATCTTTGTCGCTAATGCAAGCAAGCTCCCAAAATTTACGGATACAAAAACGAATTGCTGTTCTTTCAGTAATACTTTTTATAATAAAAATGCTGGCATATTTACTCACACATTCTGTAGCCATTTTAACAGATACGCTGGAAAGTATTGTAAACATTGTTGCAGGTGCACTGGGCATTTACAGCCTCATTGTTTCTGCCCGACCCAAAGACAAAGACCATCCTTACGGTCACGGAAAAGTTGAATTTATTTCTTCAGCTGTAGAAGGTACTTTAATTTTTGTAGCAGGTATTCTAATTATTTATGGGGCTTCTAAAAACCTTTCTTCGCCAAGGCAGGTTCACAAACTTGACTGGGGAATAATATTGATCGTTATAACAGCAGTAATAAATTATGGTGCTGGTATTGTGTGCGAACGTGTAGGTAAAAAAAACAATTCGTTACCATTGATTGCAAGTGGTAAACATTTAAAGAGCGATACTTACACAACGGCCGGAATAATTGCAGGATTAATATTACTTTATTTTACAAATATTTATTGGATAGACAGTGCTGTCGCAATTTTTTTCGCATTAATTATTTCATACACGGGGTATAAAATTATCCGTAGTTCCGTTGCAGGAATTATGGATGAAGCAGATGAAAGTTTGCTGACAGAAATGATTGCGACACTCAATAAAAACAGAGGTGCGAATTGGATTGATATGCATAATTTGCGCATCATTAAATATGGCGCATTGCTGCACTTGGATGCTCATTTAACTGTGCCATGGTATTTTAATGTATATGAAGCTCACCAGGAAATTGATGAACTTTCTGGCTTACTTAGAAGAGAGTATGGATATTCGTTGGAAATTTTTGTACACTCTGATGCGTGCATGACTTTTAGTTGCGGTATTTGTATAAAAACTGATTGTAAAGTGAGGCAGGAAACCTTTGTAAAAAAAATACAATGGAGTAAAAATAATATTTCTGCAAACGTAAAGCACAGTGAAAAAACAGCCTGATTTATTAAATGAAGATTATTGGAGTAGCAGGTATCAAAACAACGATACTGTATGGGATATGGGCAAAGTTTCTCCGCCGTTAAAAGAATATTTTGAACAACTTATTGACAAGTCCATCTCTATTCTTATTCCTGGTTGCGGCAATGCTTACGAAGCGGAATACCTTCTTCAAAAGGGATTTAAAAATATCACATTAGTAGATATTTCTCCTGTCCTTGTAAACAAATTAAAAAAACAATTCTCAGTCTTTCTTCACAAAGAAATCAATATTATTTGCGGCGACTTTTTTGCCTTAAATCAAACTTTTGATTTAATTGTAGAACAGACTTTTTTTTGTGCAATTGATCCATCATTAAGAACAGAATATGCTAATAAAATGCACAGCCTTTTAAATATAAATGGAAAATTAGTAGGAGTTTTTTTTAACCGCACATTCGATGACGGTCCGCCATTTAGCGGCAGCTACGCAGAATATAATCTTTTGTTTGAAGATAAATTTGAAATAAGATTAATGGATGAATGCTACAATTCTATCAATCCAAGAAAAGGCTCAGAACTTTTTTTAATTATGCAAAAGTTATAAATGATCAATGATATCTTTTACAGAAGCACGTTTCGTGTAATTCACATCAAAAAAAGCATATTTTATTTTTCCGTCTTTCCCTATAATATATGTTGCAGGCACCGGTAAATTGGATGAATTGCTGCCATTGGCTTTGTCAAAATTGATTCCGTAAGTTTTATATTTTGCAATTGTATTTTCATCTACCGCAAAATTAACTTTGTAACTTTTCATTATGGTCAGGTCCTTATCATCTATAATTGAAAAACCGGCTTTTGTTTTTTCAATTGTTTTTTGTACGTTTTCATCAGTTTCAGGGGTAATAGCCAATACTGTTGCGCCTTTTGCAGTAATTAATTGAAGTGAGTCATTTACCTTTTTTAATTGCTGGTTGCAGTAAGGACACCATTGACCTCTGTAAAAAAGCACAACAACACTACCTTTTTTTAACAGCATTTTTAAGTCTATAATATTACCCTTATGGTTTTTAGCAGAAAATAACGGTGCTTTTTCTCCCACTTTCAAACCTTGAGGATAAAGTGATTTCACCTGTGCGTTTGTTACAATGTTTAAACAAAATAATGTAATTATTAAACCTACTTTTTTAAGAATCATACGATCTATTTAATTAATATGTAAAACTAACTGTTTTCATTCAGCACAATTATAGTACCGGTAAACAATTCTCAAGTTCTTACGGTTAACAGATAATGCAACTTTAAAACGTTTTCTTATTTTTGTAATTATGAAACTTGATTACAGTGAGGCTGAACTCGTGCTTTTTAAAAAACTTGCGGTTGCTTCTAAAAAATTAGGATTAGAGAGTTATATCATTGGCGGGTATGTAAGAGATAAAATTATTGGTAGAAATACAAAAGATATTGATGTTGTTTGTGTGGGGGATGGCATTGCATTGGCAGAAGAAACGGCCAAACAATTCAGCAAATCTGTGCAGGTAAATATTTTTAAAACTTATGGTACGGCTCAAATAAAATTTGATGAAACTGAAATTGAATTTGTAGGTGCAAGAAAAGAAAGCTATCATACCGATAGCCGCAATCCTTCTGTAATGTCCGGCACTTTAAACGATGACCAACTTCGCAGAGATTTTACCATTAATGCGCTTAGCATAAGTTTGAATGAAAATGATTTCGGTATAGTAAACGATCCATTTGATGGAGTTGGTGATATTGAAAAAAAATTAATTAAAACTCCTCTTGCTCCTGAAAAAACTTTTATTGACGATCCGCTTAGAATGATGCGGGCTATACGTTTTGCTGCACAGTTGCAATTTAATATTGAAGAAAAAACGTTACAGGCAATTACGGTTAATGCAAATCGAATTAAAATAATTACTAAAGAAAGAATTACGGAGGAATTAAATAAAATACTGCTTAGCAAAAAGCCATCTGTTGGGTTTGAGCTTTTGTATAAAACAGGTTTACTGGAAATAATTTTTCCTCAAATGGTTGCACTTGCCGGCGCTGAATTTGTAGACGGCTTTGGCCATAAAGATAATTTTTATCACACCCTGAAAGTGGTGGATAATATTGCAAAAACTACGGATGATTTGTGGTTAAGATGGGCTGCAGTTCTTCACGATATTGCAAAGCCGGCAACAAAAAAAATGGAAGAAGGTCATGGATGGACGTTTCATGGGCATGAAGCTGTTGGTGGCAGAATGGTGCCTAAAATATTTATACAACTTAAACTGCCACAAAATGAAAAAATGAAATTTGTGCGCAAAATGGTGGAGATGCACCTTCGACCTATTAGCCTCACAAAAGAAGATATTACTGATTCTGCAATCCGTCGACTGCTTTTTGATGCCGGTGAAGATATTGACAGCCTTATGAAACTTTGCGATGCAGACATTACTTCAAAAAACAAACAAAAAGTAAAACGATTTTTAGAAAATTTTGAGTTGGTTCGTAAACGTTGCATTGAGGTTGAAGAAAGAGATAATCTAAGAAACTGGCAACCACCCATAACCGGAGAAATAATTATGGAAACCTTTTCCTTGCAGCCTTCAAAAGAAGTTGGGATTATAAAAGATGCCATCAGAAATGCAATTTTAGATGGTGAAATAACAGGTGATTTTGAATCTGCACATGCATTTATGCTTTTAAAAGGGAAAGAGATATTAAATTGATTTAAATGCCGGGTTTAATTATACTAAATTTGAAATTCATTATTTAATTGCAGTTATAATATAAAATAAATAATTTCATTGCATGGCAGTTTTAAAATTTAGGATTTATTTACAGGAAGACGAAAGTGTTTACAGAGATATTGCAATTAAGCATACAGCAAATTTTAAGGAACTGCATCAGGCAATATTAATTGCTTACGAGTTTGATAATAAACACCCGGCTACATTTTACAGAAGCAACGATATATGGCAACGTGGTCGGGAAATATCTGTAGAGAAATATGAAAAGGAATACAAGGCCGAGCCTCTGATAATGGAAAATACCGTGCTTGCCACAGAAATTAAAGATACCAATCAGAAATTTATTTATGAATACGATTTTACAAAGCACTGGCTTTTTACTGTTGAATTAATTAATGTTGACAAAGAAGAAAATAAAAAACTTATTTACCCGGTTTGTGTAAGAATAGAAGGAATAGCACCATCACAATATGGTACAAAAGGTCTTATAGATAAGCGTTTGGCAGAAATGGAAGAAAAATATGA
>JANLVW010000683.1:0-6893 GCA_031364205.1 Ferruginibacter sp. | reverse complement strand
AAAAACAATTATCCATTTCGCAAAGAAAAAAGCGATTTGGATGTAGAACTGTTGGATGGTACAAACGACGAAAATTACTTAAAATTATTGAACGATGAATTGCCAGGATTAATAGAAAAAGTAAAACCTGATATAGCATTTTATTTAGCCGGTGTAGATGTTTTAGAAACAGACAAATTTGGTAAATTAAAAGTATCCTTGCAGGGATGTAAACAAAGAGATGAATTTGTATTTAATCAATTACACAAAAATAAAATACCGTGTGTGGTGAGTATGGGCGGTGGTTACAGTGCAGATGTAAAAATAATCACAGAAGCACATTGCAATACATTTAGGGTTGCCAAAGATATTTATGGTTTATAATTTTAATCATGCTTGTTGGTTTGAAAGACTACCTTACCCTTATGCCTGAAACTTACAACCGGTTTGATTTGCTCATAGATAATTATCTCGAAAATAAAATAGGAATAGATATAGATTTTTTAACGGAAGAATTGTCTGCAGGCCTGCAACAAAATATACTGCAGTTACAAAAAGATGATCTCATGACTTTTGCCGGCGTAGGAAACGAAAAAGTAATGGATACCAAACAGCAAATGCGTGGCGATAAAATTTACTGGATGGATAAAAGCCATGACAATATTTTTGAACAGCAATTTTTATCTCACATAGAAAATTTTATTGAAAGGCTTAACAGCACATGTTACACTGGTATAAATGGTTATGAATTTCATTATGCAGTGTACGGGCAAGGCAGTGGTTATAAGCGGCACAAAGACCAGTTTAAAAATGATAGTAAGAGAAAATTTTCGCTCATTAATTATTTGAATAACAATTGGGCAGAAGATAATGGTGGACAGTTAGTTGTTTATCAAAATGGAGAACCTAAAAAAATACAACCACAATCTCAGACAGCCGTATTTTTTAAAAGCGATGAAATGGAGCATGAAGTTACCACCGCAAACCGCAGCAGAATGAGCATTACAGGCTGGTTAAAGCAGGTATAATCAGGCTGGCATTTAAAAACTATCTTCGCAGACAATTTTTACAAATGACTTTTGAAGACCTCAATTTAAATGCTGCATTACAGTCAGCGCTTGCAGACCTTGGCTACACCAACCCAACAACTATTCAGCACAAGGTTTTTCCTGTAGCAATGAGTGGCAGAGATGTATGTGGTATAGCACAAACAGGTACCGGTAAAACTTTTGCTTATTTACTTCCATGCCTTAAGCAATGGAAATTCAGTAAAGAAAAAACGCCCCAAATATTAATTGTTGTGCCTACAAGAGAACTCGTAGCGCAGGTTGTAGAAACTGTAAAAGAGTTAACGACTTACATGAGTGTTGTGGTGGTAGGTGTCTACGGTGGCGTAAACATAAATTCGCAAGCTGCAGAAGTACACAAAGGGGTAGATGTGTTGGTTGCCACACCGGGCAGGCTGTATGATCTTTGTATGAATGGTGCTGTAAAAACCAAAGGAATTAAAAAACTCATTATTGATGAGGTAGATGAAATGCTTAACCTTGGCTTTAGAACGCAGTTAAAAAACATACTTGATCTGTTGCCACCTAAGCGACAGAACCTCATGTTTTCTGCAACCATTACGCCTGATGTGGAATTGCTGATGAATACTTATTTTGATGATCCTGAAAGAGTGGAAGCTGCACCAACAGGAACTCCGCTGGAAAATATTGAGCAGACAGGTTATGCTGTTCCAAATTTTTATACTAAAGTAAACCTGCTCAATTTACTGCTTACAGAAGAGGAAAGCATGACGAAGGTTTTGGTATTTGCGGCCACCAAAAAATTGGCAGATGAGTTATACGAACAGCTCGAACCCAAGTTCCCCGGAACTGTTGGTGTTATACATTCCAACAAAGAACAGAACCACCGTTTTAATACCGTAAAACAATTTCAGGAAGGCAATTACCGTTTTATTATTGCAACAGATATTGTGGCACGTGGTATAGATATATCTGAAGTAACGCACGTAATAAATTTTGATACACCGGATGTTCCTGAAAATTATATTCATAGAATTGGAAGAACAGGTCGTGCAGATAAAAAAGGTGTTGCCATTACATTTTTTACAGAAAAGGAAAAGCCTTTACTTGAAATTATTGAAACCCTGATGCACTACACGGTGCCGGTTACACCATTGCCCGAGCATTTGGTTATATCTGATGTATTAACGGAAGATGAAATACCGAAAGTGTTCATGAAAACGTATCAGGTTCGGCTTCCCAAAAAAGAAGAAGTCGGTCCTGCATTTCACGAAAAATCTGCAAAGAACAGTAAGGTAAATTTTGTTGTGAGAAGAAAAGACAGAATGATGAAAAAGTATGGTAAACCTATAACAAGAGGACAAAAGAAAAAGAAATAAAGGTTGCAGCAATACAATATTTTATGAACTTAAAAAGGCTCCATTTCGTAAATAGTTTTACATGATAAATAAAAATTTTACTTCTCCTTTACTTTCTGTATTTTTTGGGTTCATGTGCTGCTTAATGTTTAGCAGTTGTGCATTTAAAGCTGTGCACAGAAGCAAAAATATTTCGTATTTGCCGGCTGATGGAGTTGCAAACAAGCCTGCTCAAACACTCAATGTATTTGCTCCTAAAAAAAGTGCAGATTTAAAAGATGTGTTGATTTTTGTGTACGGAGGAAGTTGGAACTCCGGCAAAAAAGAGCTGTATAGTTTTTTTGGAAACCGTTGGGCAAGAAAAGATGTTGTTACCGTCATTGTTGATTATCCAAAAAGCCCCAAAGCCGGTTACGATGAGATGGCGATTGATGTTGCAAAAGCGGTGAAATGGGTGAAAGAAAATATCAAATCTTACGGTGGTAACCCTGATAAAATATTTATCTCCGGACACTCTGCCGGCGGACATTTAGCAGCATTGATAGCAATAAAAAAAGAATATTTTGAAAGAGTTGGAATTGCCAATCCCCTAAAAGGAATTATTTTAATTGATGCGGCAGGCTTAGATATGTATGGCTATTTAAAAAGCGAAAACTTTGAACCTGGCAACAGTTATTTAAATACATTCAGCAACGATCCCAAAGTTTGGAAGGAAGCGTCGCCCATGTATTTTTTGCACAGCAACATGCCACCAATGCTTATTTATCGTGGCAGTAAAACATACCCTTCCATTGAAACGAGTAATGAAAAATTTGTAGCTGCATTAAAAGCGTTTGTGCCTCAACCAAACTATACCATATTAAATGGGAAAAAGCATGTGCCTATGATTACACAGTTTTTTAATACCGGTAATGATAGGTACAAAGAGATTAAGGTGTTTATGGAGAAGTAAAATAATTTTTACATAAACTTACTTTCCAAAAACCTTTTCACCATTCACCCATGTACCCAATACATTCGTTGCCAATATTTTTGTTTTATCGCATTTCATTAAATTGGTATCGAGTATTATAAAGTCCGCTGCTTTTCCGACTTCTAAACTGCCTTTTTCTTTTTCTTCAAAAGCTGCTTTGGCTGCCCATATCGTCATACCATAAATAGCTTCCTTGCGGGTAAGTGCATTTTCCATTTGAAATCCATTGGTCGGAAACCCTTTACTGTCTTGCCTTGCAACAGCTGCAAAAAATGTTTTTATAGGCTCAATATATTCTACCGGAAAATCAGTGCCTAGTGGCATCCAGCCATTTGTCTGTAACAATTGTTTGTATGCGTAAGAAGTTTTTATGCGTTCTGCACCAACCCTGTTTCCTGCCCAATACATATCGCTTGTGGCATGTGTTGGTTGCACAGATGGAATAATATTATAGTCTGCAAAAAAATGAAAATCGGCGGCATCTAAAACCTGTGCATGCTCAATACGCCAGCGCTTGTCGTTTTTACCTTTTAGCACATCAGCATATATTTTTAAAATTTCTCTGTTACCACTATCGCCAATGGCATGCGTACACATTTGCAAAGCGCTGTTGGCAAATAGTTCTGCAGCTTTTTCAAAATGTGCTTTATCATGCAACAGAAAACCTTTCCACCCCGCTTTGTCTGTATAATCTTTCAACAAACATGCACCTCTGCTACCCAAAGCACCATCTGCATAAAATTTAAAACCGCCAACTGTAAATCTTTCTGTTTTTAGCGGACCGCTTTTTAGCCATTTGTAATAATAAGTTGTATCATCTGATAGCAGTGCAAATATTTTCATTTTTAACCCGCCGTTTTTTTGAGCATTTAAAACTAAATCAAGTGTGTGCTCGCTTATACCGCAATCATGCACGCCCGTAAGGCCTGCAGCAAAGCAATAATTTTGTGCATCATTAAAATACTTTTGTGCAAGTGTGTCATTTATTTCCGGCACTTTCTTTTCTGCAAAATGCATGGCATTATCAACTAAAATACCAGTTAGTTTTCCGTTCTTTAATTCAACTTCGCCACCGTCAATTTTAGTTGCTGCGGTAATGCCTGCAAGGTCCAGTGCTTTTTGGTTTAGTAAAGCTGCATGCCCATCAATACGTTTTAAAAATACTGGTCTGTTTGGGAACAAACTGTCAAATATTTCTTTTGTAGGAAATTCTTTTACCGTCCATTTGTTCTGGTCCCAGCCACGCCCATAGATCCATTCACGGGGCGCATTGATACTATAGGCTTTTATTTTATTTACAATTTCATCCAAAGAAGTTGTGCCTACCAAATTACACTTCCACATATCGGTTGCATAACCTGTAAAATGGCAATGCGCATCAATAAAGCCCGGGAAAACTGTTTTACCTGTTGCATCTGTTGTGGAATCAGACGAATATTTTTTCATGATCTCTTCATCGGTTCCGGTAGCAATAATTTTTCCGTTGTTGATGGCCATTGCCTGCACTTCAGAAAAGCTGGAATCTGCTGTGTAAATTGTTGCGTGTTGAATAATTAGCGAAACTTTTTGTTTGTTGTTGCAGGCCGATAAAAATGATAACAGACAAAAGCCCGTTAGTAGAATGGTAAGCTGTTTCATGTTCAAAAATAAGTATTTATTTTAAATACAATCTGTTATGTTGGTTGTATTACTTATTGTGATTTTTTCTTTAAAAAAATTATTCAATCTTAAATATCCATTCTACATTTGAAGATGTTTAATGCACAACAGGTTAGAGCGCTTCAACAGGACTCTATCAAATGGCTGTCATCTGCCGAAGGCGAAATAAATGCAGAAAATGTAGAACAACTGCGTACTGTTTTGCGTTTTCATGAGCAGCGGTATTATGTAGAAAACGATCCGATTATAATTGATGGTGAGTACGATACTATTTATAAAAAACTGCAGAAGTTTGAAGAAGCAAATCCTAAACTGGTAACGGCTGATTCGCCAACACAAAGAGTGGGCAAGGGTTTGATAAAAAACTTTCCAAAAGTTCAGCATTTAGTACCGATGTTGTCGCTGGATAATTCTTACAATGCTGCGGACTTAATTGACTTTGACAGAAAAGTAAGAGAGCTTTCCAAACAGGAAAATATTGAGTATTGCATAGAGCCAAAATTTGATGGTGCAAGTATTTCTCTCATTTATGAAAATGACCATTTGCTCACCGGCATTACAAGAGGCGATGGTGAAGTTGGAGATGATATTACTCCCAATATAAAACAGATTCGGTCCTTACCTTTAAGTGCTGCATTTTCAAAATATGGTATAGAAATAATTGAGTTTAGGGGAGAAGTGCTAATGAACAAAAATAAGTTTGCTACTTATAATAAAGGTCTGGTGGAAGAAGGATTAGCACCGCTAGCCAACCCACGAAATGCAGCAGCAGGGACGCTTCGCATGAAAGATCCTGCAATTGTAAGTAAAAGAAATCTGGAAGCTTTTTTGTATCATGTGAGTTATGTTGGCGGGCAAACGACGGACGACGGGCAACAGACGACGGACGGCAGACTTCCCACTTCCCACTCCTCATTAGCCACTGGCCACTTGCCAATACCCATTACCCATTCCGGCATGCTAGAAATGCTTTGGCAACTAGGTTTTAAATCTCCAAAAAAAGAAATGAAAGTGGTGTACGGAATTGACGATGTAATAAAATATGTAAACGAATTTGAAGACGGAAGGGATTCACTTCCATACGAGATCGATGGCATGGTGATAAAGGTTAATGATTTAAGTATGCAGGATAAACTGGGTATGACATCGCACCATCCACGCTGGGCAATTGCATTTAAATTTAAAGCAAGACAGGCTTCCAGTAAATTGCTTGCTGTAGAGTTTCAGGTAGGTCGAACGGGTGCTGTAACTCCCGTGGCCAAGATTGCAGCGGCTCAGGTTGGCGGGGTAACTGTTACAAGTATTTCTTTACATAACGAAGATTATATAAAGGAAAAAGATTTAAAAATTGGTGATCATATTTTAATAGAGCGCAGCGGCGATGTAATACCGCAGATTGTAAAATCGTTGCCAGAATTGCGTAATGGTGATGAGAAAGAAATTGATTTTCCTAAAAACTGTCCTGTATGCAATGATGTATTGGTAAGGCCCGATGGGGAAGCAGTGTGGCGTTGTGTAAATATTAATTGTGAAGCACAGGTTGCAGAACGAATCATTCATTTTGTAAGTAAAGATGCGATGGATATAAAAAGTTTTGGTGAGGCAAATGTGCGAAAATTTTATGCCTTAAATCTGATAAAAGATGTACCAAGTATTTATGATTTAAAGCCGGAGATGCTCGCTAATATGGAAGGGTTCGGTTCAAAATCTGTAACCAATTTAATTGATGCAATTGATGCATCTAAAAAGCAACCAATGCACAGATTAATTTATGGTTTGGGTATACGTTATGTAGGTGAAACCACTGCTAAAACCCTTGCACAAAACATTACCGATATTTTTGAACTTGCAAATAAAACAGAAGATGAATTAAAACAGATGGATGACGGGGGTGTG
>JANLVW010000663.1:0-1049 GCA_031364205.1 Ferruginibacter sp. | reverse complement strand
GCTCCACTGTGGGGTTTCCACTTCTATCCCGCAGCCCGTCATCTTTAAATCTTTACCAAGCAACCCATTCGTTTAATAGTTTTTAAAAATGGTAATAAACATTTTAATGCTTAATGTCTTTTTAATAGTGTTTCATAACCTGCAATATTCATCATTACTAACAACATACCGTAAAAAATATCTTCTACAGGTATCGTAAAAATGCGCATTGCAAGGTTCTCTTCGTTATTGTAGGTTATTACGGGTATGGAGGTGAGAAAACCATTTACTATTAAAAAAGGAATCAGAATAATTAAATAAGCAATAAGAAATGCCTGGCTGTTAAAACCGACAAAGTATTTTCTAAAAATAAAAAAGAGAAAAGTGAAACCTGAAAGAAAAATGCAGGTGTAAAATGTATAATAAAGATGGCGGGTAAATACTGACGTCATTAAAAGAAGTACAGCCAATACAAATAGCACAGCATCACTTGTTTTTGTTGTTTTTACAGCTGGATAATAAGTGCGAATACATTCATAAATAAATGTACAGCAATAGGGAACTATAAAAAAGAAAAGTACTTCTTCAAGCTGTAAATTATAAACAAATGTTTTTGGAACTACATATTGCTCATTAAAAAACCAAACCTGCAAATGTGTAAATATGCCATCCCAGAAAATATAAAAAACAGCAGGTAAAAGCATTGCGGTAAAAGCAGCTTTCCATTTTTTATAAAATTGAACTTTTTTATCGAAGCTAAGCGCAAGTGGGCCTGCGAGTGAGCAGGCAAGAATTAAAAAATAAGTGTAGTGAGTGTTCAATATTTTATTATTTATAAAATCCTATTCGTTGTCTCTCTTCCCATTTTCTCTCAGCAGCTTTTTCATCCAATAAATTTTCCATCGCCTCATATATTTGATTTAAATGGGTGTCATGTTCACCTAACTTTTCTTTAATTTCTTTCATTTGCATTTTAAAATCATTTTTTAGCAGAAGTGTCTTTTTTATTGCAACAAAAGCCCTCATAATGGCAACATGCATATCTATTGCCTTATCACTATTTAAAACTC
>JANLVW010000646.1:0-15332 GCA_031364205.1 Ferruginibacter sp. | reverse complement strand
AAAAAAATATTTACTAGTATTTATTACTTTCTTTTTTTCGTTTTACAATAAAAACAAAGCTTAATGAGTTGCCGTAAAACAACAATTTGTTAATTCATTTTTTAAAACAGTTTTTCCTTTCACACTCCATTTTATACGGGACTTATAGGGAAGTTATAGGGAACTTATATGGAACCAAACCCGTGTATACTTCAAGCATTGCTTATCCCTACCCTATGCCCTACCCTATGGCAACATCTGTTCAATAAATACTTTGCATTACAAGAGCCATTTCATTGAATCTGTCTTTTACAACTTAAAACTCCTAACTCATTCAACTTTCTTTTTAGGTAAAACTTTCTAAAAATTTGTCAAATATTTTGTTCATCTAATTGCACACCGTAAATTGTATTATAATTCACCAAAGAAAAAGGAGGTATAAATGTCTAGTAATAAATCATGTATACCCACGGTTACGATGTAATAGCCTGGGTATTCAAAAACATCGATTTTAGGTTGTAATGACCACTGCCGTCGGCTTTTCTACCGACGGCTTTTTATTTGTATCTTAACAAACATTGCTTTTTGTTGCAAAAAGGAGTTTCCATCGAGTTAACGTCAAATTCCATAATTTCCCTACTTCGCATCAACACAAACCTTTATCATTATTTTGGCAGCAGCAAAACATTTGGATTGTTGTAAATTTGTATTTCAAATAATACCATGGCAGATACTTTAACTACAGAAAAACCAATGCTTACCGCCAAAGATTTTGCAACCGATCAGGAAGTGAGGTGGTGCCCGGGCTGCGGCGATTATTCCATACTGGCACAAGTACAAAAAGTAATGCCTACGCTCGGCATACCCAAAGAAAATATTGTAATTGTAAGCGGTATTGGCTGCAGCAGCCGTTTTCCTTATTATATGAACACTTATGGCATGCACAGTATTCACGGGCGTGCCACAGCAGTGGCAAGCGGGTTAAAAGCAGCAAGGCCGGAGTTGAGCGTGTGGATAGTAACCGGCGATGGCGATGCTTTAAGCATTGGTGGTAACCATACCATACATTTACTCCGCAGAAATTTTGATGTAAACATATTACTTTTTAATAACCAGATTTACGGCCTTACCAAAGGGCAGTATTCTCCAACGTCTGAAGAGAAAAAAATAACTAAAAGCACACCGATGGGCAGCATCGATCATCCATTCAATCCTCTGGCATTGGCAATGGGTGCAGATGCTAGTTTTATTGCCCGCAGTATGGACAGAGATCCCAAACACCTTCAGGCAATGTTGCTTCGTTCTGCTGCACACAAAGGGTCTTCCTTTTTAGAAATTTACCAAAACTGCAATATTTTTAATGATGGTGCTTTTGAAATATTTACAGAAAAAAGCAGCAAACCCGAAGAAGCAATATTTTTAGAGCAAGGCAAGCCACTCGTATTTGGTGCCGGGCAAAATAAAGGTATTAGGCTTGATGGGTTTAAACCAGAAATTGTAAATTTAGAAGAAGGCGCAAGCCTCGATGATTTGTGGATACACGATGAAAATGATTTTTACAAAGCACAAATACTTATCCGCATGTTTGATGATCCTGCATTGCAGGGGCATTTACCCAGACCATTCGGTGTGTTTTTTCAAACTGACCGTGCTTGCTACGAAGATGTAATGACCATGCAAATGGAAGAAGCATTGGCCAAAAGCGGCCCCGGAGATTTGGACAAACTTTTAAAAGGCAGAGAAACCTGGACAATCGGGTAAGAAAACATAACACAAAGAAAACAGGTTATACAAAAGGCGCTAATTCGCGCCTTTTGTATTATTCTTAGTTTCTTTTTGAGAAACCCCTTATTGTAAAATTCCTTTCCTCACCAGCTCCTCCGCTATTTGTACAGCATTAGTAGCGGCACCTTTGCGCAGGTTATCGCTCACTATCCAGCAGTTGAGTGTATTGGGTTGTGTTTCATCTCTTCTTATTCGGCCTACAAAAGTGTCATCTTTATCATGAGCAGTAAGCGGCATGGGGTAAATAAAATTATTATCATCATTTTTTAAAATAATACCCGGTGCATGGCTTAAAATCGATTTTACTTCTGCAAGGTCAAAGTCGTTTTCAAATTCAATGTTCACGCTCTCGCTGTGTCCGCCAACAGTGGGTATACGTACGCAGGTAGCTGTTACTTTTATACTGGCATCATCCATTATTTTTACCGTTTCTTTTACCATTTTCATCTCTTCTTTTGTGTAGCCGTTTTCCAAAAAAGAATCAATGTGCGGTATAGCATTCATGTCAATCGGGTATTTATATGCCATCTCTCCCTCAATGCCAAGGCGTTCATTCATTAGCTGGGTTACGGCTTTGACGCCTGTGCCGGTTACACTCTGGTAAGTACTTACCACCACTCTCTTTATTTTGTATTTGTCATGTAAAGGTTTTAAAACCACTACCATTTGTATGGTGGAGCAATTTGGGTTGGCAATAATTTTATCTGTAGCAGTTAATGCATTTGCGTTCACCTCAGGCACAATAAGCTTTTTACCTGCATCCATACGCCATGCGCTGCTATTATCTACCACAGTAATGCCGGCTGCTGCAAACTGCGGCGCCCATTCAAGAGATGTATCGCCTCCGGCTGAAAACAATGCCAGTGCAGGTTTTGCCGCTATTGCATCCTGCATGCTTACGATATTATATTTTTTACCGTTATAACTTATTTCTTTCCCAACCGATCTTTCAGATGCTACAGGTATTAATTCCGTTAGCGGAAAATTTCTTTCTGCCAATACCTGCAACATTTTTGTACCAACAAGGCCGGTAGCCCCTACAACAGCAACTTTCATAATGAATTATTTGCTGCAAAGAAAATAATAAAGCCGCAAACTGTTCTAACATTTTTTAATACAGTTTGTGTCAGCCTTTGCCTGTCTTAAAAATCTGCTGCATCATTTTATACAATTCAGGATGTTTGTCTTCAAAAAGCTCAGGCCTTTCAAAAAAGTATTCTGCTGCTACAGCAAAAAACTCACTTTTATTTGTATAGCCGTAAGGATTGATGTCTGAATGGCTGTCTTTCATTTTTTCCATTTCGGTATGTATTAAATTCATCCAGGGTAATACATATTTTTTGTCCATTAAAATTTCCGGTACACCATCTGTATCACCATCGGCTCCATCTATAAGGTGTACAAATTCATGTATGGCAGTATTGCTTTTATCAGCGTTGGTATTAAAACCCTCCTGCAGCGCAGGCTTGCTCAGCAGCATTTTATTTTTGTAAACGCCCGTACCTACGAGTCCCATAATATTTCTGTCTTCATTTCCTTCTGTCTCAAAACCCATGTTAAAATGATCGTTGTAAATCAATACTTCTTCCAAGTGGGGATACTCCCATCCTTCAAAAGCAAACATTGGTATCACTGCACTTACTGCCACAAGTATTTTATCTATGTCGGCAATGGTTGTATTGATGGCAGTAATATTTATTCTTTGCAAAAAACTGTTTACTTCTTTCAAAAATCTTTTTTTATCATTCTCATTTAACCTTTGGTAAAATAAAATACCTGAAACATTTTTTTCAGCACCAACAACAGCATTTTTTACAGGGGCTTTTTTATTGGTTGATAAAAACCATACAGAAAAAATTATTGCAGCTATAAAGACGAGGGTGATGATGATTTGCATAGCAATAAAATTAGTCTTTTCATTAAATGCACGAATTTATATAATTAAACCGCTGCTATAAATAGTCCTTGAATTCCCTATCTTCATTATCCAACGCTAACAGCATGAGAAAATCTATACTTTTCATTGTATTAATAAGTTTATTGCATTGTACACAGGCTCAAGTGTCAGATAATTTTACAGACGGCAATTTTACTGCCAACCCAACTTGGATAGGAAATACAGCGGACTGGATCGTGAACCCTGCTTTTCAATTACAAAGCAATAACAACATTGCTAACAGTACTTTTTATTTAAGCACAGCAAGCACGCTGGCAACTACAGCCCAGTGGGATTTTTATTGTAACCTAAGTTTTAAACCATCAGGCGCAAACTTTACAGATGTTTTTTTAACCGCATCGGCAAGTAATTTATCCCTCATAACAACCACCGGTTATTTTGTACGCATTGGTAATACGCAGGACGAAATTTCGCTTTATAAAAAAGATGTTTCGGGTGTTGTTACAAAAATTATTGATGGTGTAGATGCAGTGCTAAATAACAGTAACAATATTTTAAAAGTAAGGGTTATCAGAAATGCTGCAAACCTTTGGACATTATCACGTGATATGACAAGCACCGGAAACAATTATTTTACAGAAGGTACTGTCACAGATAATACTTATAATAACTCCGCATTTTTTGGTATTCTCATTAGGCAAAGTACATCCACTTTTTTTCAGCGCCACTTTTTTGATGATATTATTGTACAGCCTTTTGTCCCTGATGTTACGCCTCCTGTTATTGGTTCTGTTACCGCCTTATCAGCAACAACGGTTGATGTGTTGTTTAACGAACATGTTGATCTTGCCAGCAGCCAGACTACAGCAAATTATATTGTTAGCAATGGCGTAGGTTCTCCTGCCACCGCTGTTAGAGATGCGGGTAACAAACCATTGGTGCACCTTACTTTTGCTGCAAATATTCCTTCACGTATCAACCTCACTTTTACGGTCAATGGAGTAAAAGATCTATCAAACAACCCCATCAGCAACGGTACAAATACATTCAGTTATTTTGTTCCTCTGCAATATGATGTTGTAATAGATGAGCTGATGGCTGACCCATTACCGGTTGTTGCTTTGACTACAAATGAATGGCTGGAACTTAAAAATACTTCTGCATTTCCAATCAATTTATTTAACTGGAAACTTGGTAAAGCAACCGGAGAAAGTGGCCCAATGCCTGCTTATATTTTACCTGCAGGTGGATATGTAATTGTTTGTGCAACCATTGCCGTTGCTGCCATGAGTGCCTTCGGACCTACCATTTCTGTAACGAGTTTCCCATCTTTAAATAATGATGCTGATCGAATTTATTTGCGTTCGTCACAAGGGGTAATTATACATTCTGTAAACTATACCGATGCTTGGTATAAAAACGAATTAAAGAAAGATGGTGGCTGGTCGCTGGAAATGATTGATACCAAAAACCCCTGCACAGGAATTAATAACTGGAAGGCAAGTACAGATGTAAAAGGAGGCACACCTGCTGCAAAAAACAGTGTAGATGGGGTAAATGCTGATGTGGGTGCACCAAAATTATTGCGTGCTTATGCGCCCGATCCTACACATGTAACATTGGTATTTGATGAACCTGTTGACAGTATGAGCGCAACCGCAGCAGCCAGTTACAGCCTAAGCGATGGATTTTCCGTTACAAATGCGTTGCCTTTATCTGTTTCGTTTGATCGAGTTTCACTGACACTTTCTACTGCACTTTTGGAAAATAAAATTTATACCGTTACTGCAAATTCAGTTACAGATTGTTCAGGCAATACAATTGGCAGCAGCAAAACGGCAAGGATTGGTTTAAGCGCACGTACAGATAGTTTTGATATTGCTGTAAACGAAATATTGTTTAATCCAAAACCAAACGGAACAGATTATGTAGAGTTTTACAACCGCAGTAAAAAAATATTAAACTTAAAAAATGCCTACATAGCAAATAGAAATACTGCCGGCGCAGTTTCAAGTATTGCACAGTTTACAACAGATGATTATTTGTTTTTTCCCGGTGATTATATTGTTGTAACGGAAGATCCATCGCTTGTAAAAAGAGATCATGTTGCCAATGATGGGAATGCATTTTTGCAGGTAAAGACAAAGCCTTCATTTAATGATGATAAAGGAAATGTAATTGTTCTAAATGAACAGGGAATTGTGATTGACGAAGTAAAATACAATGCAAAATGGCATTTCGCATTAATAAGCAACGAAGAAGATGTAGCGCTGGAAAGAATAAATCCTGACGCTGCAAGTGTGCAAAGTAATTTTCACAGTGCAGCCTCCAGCGTGGGTTATGGCACACCAACTTATAAAAATTCGCAGAATAGAATTGATCTGGAAGTGCAGGGAGATATTACAATTACGCCTGCAATTGTTAGTCCTGATAACGATGGGATAGATGATTTTGCAACCATACAATACAGTTTTCCTGAGCCTGGCTATGTTGCCAATATTACTGTATTTGATGCTGCAGGAAGACCCGTAAGATATTTGGAACGCAATGCATTAAGTGGTGTAAAAGGTTATTACCGTTGGGATGGTCTTGGAGAAAAAATGCAAAAACTACCCGTTGGAATTTATATTGTTTATACAGAAATATTTAACCTGCAGGGCAAAACAAAAAAGTTTAAGAATACCATTGTAGTTGCAAGAAGAAAACAATAAAGCGAAGGCCTCCCACATTTAATTCGATTACTGATTAAATATTTTATCTTGCCAGTCAATGAATCTACTTTCAAAGGCAATATCATTTCTTGCTAGATTGCGCTATAACCGCATCAACAACTGGGTTAATCATCCGGCTGCGGCCCAGAGGGAAGTACTTCAATCTTTAATAACAGATGCACAATACACTGTTTTTGGCAAGCAATATAATTTTGCTAAAATGTTTACCGTTAGGGAATTTAAAGAGCGTGTACCATTATCTTCTTATGAGCAAATGAGTCCCTATATTGAAAGGATGATGAATGGCGAAGAAAATGTATTGTGGAATACACCGGTGAGCTGGTTTGCAAAAAGCAGCGGTACATCAAATGATAAAAGTAAGTTCATTCCGGTAAGCGAAGAAAGTTTGCAGGAAAATCATTTTAAGGCCAGCAAAGATGTACTTACAAAATACTACAACAACTTTCCATCGAGCGATTTATTAACCGGAAAAAGCCTTGTTGTTGGGGGCTCTCACCAAATAAGTCAGTTAGGTGAAGATATACAGTGTGGAGATTTGAGTGCAGTACTAATGCAGAATTCTCCTTTTTGGGGCCAGTGGCTCCGTACGCCAGAACTCAGTATAGCCTTATTGGATGAATGGGAAAATAAGATTGAACAATTGGCGCAGGCTACGTCTGTAGAAAATGTAACTATGCTTGCCGGTGTGCCTACATGGACATTACTTTTACTGAAAAGAATCCTGGAAATAACACAAAAGCAAACCATTAAAGAAGTATGGCCCAACCTGGAACTGTATATAAACGGCGGCGTTTCTTTTGTGCCTTACCGACAACAGTTTGAAGCTATTATTGGCAAGAAGATTAATTATCTGGAAATATACAATGCCAGCGAAGGTTTTATTGCCGGACAGGAAAAGCCTGATGATAATGGCATGATGCTGTTTACAGAGCACGGTATTTTTTATGAATTTATGCCGCTGGAAGAATATAAAAAAAGTCATCCAAAAACCCTGGGGTTAACGTCTGTGCAATTAAATAAAAATTATGCAATTGTAATTAGCACTACCGGTGGTTTGTGGCGCTATGTTATGGGCGATACGGTGGAGTTTACTTCTCTAAATCCCTACAAAATAAAAATTACCGGCAGGTTAAAACATTATATGAATGCTTTTGGCGAAGAGGTAATTGTAGACAATGCAGACCGGGCAATTGCAGCAGCAGCCCAAAAAACAAATGCAGTTGTAAAAGATTATACTGCCGCTCCAATTCACTTTACGGCCAACAGCAACGGTGCCCACGAGTGGTTAATAGAGTTTGACAAAGCTCCTGAAAACCTATCCGCTTTTGCCAAAGAAATGGATGCTGCACTAAAAGCGGTAAACAGCGATTACGAAGCAAAACGCCATAAGGATATTGCACTTCGTATGCCTATAGTGCATGCCATCAAGGCGGGAACATTTAAAGAGTGGCTTCGCTCTAAAGGGAAGGTTGGCGGGCAGCACAAAGTGCCCAGGTTAAGCAACGAAAGAAAAATTGTAGAAGAAATTCTGGCACTAAAATAATAACCGAATTTTAAAATATCTTTTATCAGAACCAAATACTTTTTGTAAAACATTTATTTTTACCCAAATTTTTAAAACCAACACTACATGAAATTACTACACTTTCTAATTTTTATGGTTGTTTTTGTGTGCAGTTCATTTGCGCAGAACAAAACAAAAAGATCATTAATACCTACAGATGTTTATAAGATAAAAACCATTGCTGATCCTCAGGTATCGCCTGACGGAAAATGGGTGGCGTATGTTTTAAGTGCTGTTGATACTGGCAAAGACAAACGAAACAGCGATATATGGATGATTAGCTGGGATGGAAAAGAAAACCTGCAAATGACAAATACTGAAGACGGAGAATCAAGCCCAAGATGGAGTCCTGATGGAAAATACCTTTCGTTTTTAGCATCGAGAAATGCTGACAAACATTCGCAAATATGGTTGATGGACAGAAGAGGTGGTGAAGCAAAAAAACTTACTGATATAAAAGGCAATGTTGGAGAATATGCCTGGAGCCCAGATGGTAAAAAAATTGCCATGAGCATACTCGATCAGGATTTTACTGATACATCAAAAACAAAAACAAGATTACCATATGTAATGGACCGTTATCATTTTAAACAGGATAGGGATGGCTGGATTGAAAACAGATTTAACCACCTGTATGTTTTTGATATGGAAACTAAAAAAATGGATACATTAACCAAAGGTAACTTCAATGAAACCGCACCACAATGGAGCCCCAATGGTAAACAACTTGCCTTTGTAAGTAACCGTTCTATAGACCCCGATAGAAATGATAATGAAGATATTTGTTTAATAAATGCAGAGAAAAATGCTGCTATAAAAAAACTAACCGATTGGCCAGGTGCTGATAAAAACCCAAAATGGAGTCCTGATGGTGAAACCATTGCCTACACCAGCACTTCAAGCAATCTTAATTTTACGATGTATGGTCAAAATGGTATTTCGCTGGTAACGCCAGCCACAGGAGTTATCAGGTCATTGGCAGGAACGGTTGATAGAAACGTAAGCGATTTACAATGGACAAAAGACGGTAAAAATATTATCTGTTTAATTACGGACGACAGAAAGCAATATGTTGGAAATGTTTCTTTGGCTACAAATGTTTTGTCAACAGTAGTTGGAGATGAAAGAAGTTTTTCAGACATACAAATAAACAGTTATGGAAATACAGTTGCAGCGATTTTAAGTGAGCCGCAACTGCCCGGCGAATTGTATGTTATAGAAAACAAACAATTACGAAGACTTACACATGTGCAGGATTCTGTTACCAATCAAATTGAGTTTTCAAAAGCCGAAGGCTTTACATCTGTAAGTAAAGACGGTGCAAAAATATCCGGCATATTATATCGCCCCGTAAACGCTGTTGTAGGCAAAAAATTACCAACAATTATTTTTATACATGGCGGTCCGGTTGGTCAGGATGATTACGGCTTTGATCTTTCCCGCCAAATGCTTGCTGCTGCTGGCTATGCAGTAGCGGCAGTAAATTACAGAGGCAGTAATGGTAGGGGCATAGAATTTACAAAAGCCATTTATGCAGATTGGGGCAATAAAGAAGTGCTGGATATTTTAGGAGCCGCAGACTACCTGGTAAAAATGGGTATTGCAGATGAAAACAATATGGGCATTGGCGGCTGGAGTTATGGCGGTATTCTAACCAACTACACCATTGCAAGCACTACCAGATTTAAAGCGGCAGCGAGTGGTGCGGGCAGTTCCTTACAATTAAGTATGTATGGTGTAGATCAATATGTATCGCAGTATGAAACTGAGCTGGGTGCACCATGGAAAAATCCAAAGAAATGGATGGATCTATCCTATCCTTTTTTTAATGCAGAAAAAATAAAAACGCCTACACTTTTCATGGCAGGTGAAAAGGATTTTAATGTGCCGTCTGCTGGGTCTGAACAAATGTACCAGGCGCTTCGTTCATTGAATATTCCTACTCAACTGGTTATTTATCCAGGGCAGTTTCATGGCATCTCAAAACCGTCATATCAGGTAGATCGGTTTGAGCGGTATATTAAATGGTTTGATAAATATTTGAAATAAATTTATGCTGCTCTAATGAAACCGATTTGGGTAGAAATAATGATTCCCATTAAACTTGCGGGGTTATATAAAAATTAATAATGAAACTTTTAGAGAATAAAACTGCTGTCATTACAGGAGCTGCAAGAGGTATTGGAGAAGCAATAGCAATAAAATTTGCTGAACAGGGGGCAAACATTGCTTTTACTTATGTTAGTGATAGCAGTACAGAAAAAGCAAATTTATTGGTTAAAAAACTAACAGCAATGGGTGTTAAGGCAAAAGCTTATCAGACCAATGCCGGTGATTACGCAGCTGCCGAAATTTTTGTTGCAGATGTAATAAAAGAATTTGGGCAGATTGATATTTGCGTTAACAATGCAGGTATCTCCAAAGATAATTTATTGCTGCGCATGACGCCTGAACAGTGGGATGATGTGATGAACGTTAATTTAAAAAGTGTATTTAATATTACAAAACAGGTAATAAAACCAATGATGAAAGCCCGTAGTGGAAGCATCATAAACATGAGCAGTATTATTGGCGAAACGGGCAATGCAGGGCAGAGTAGTTATGCAGCAAGCAAGGCCGGTATAATTGGCTTCACTAAAAGTATAGCCAAAGAGATAGGCAGCAGAAATATACGCTGCAATGCAATAGCACCGGGCTTTGTAGAAACAGATATGACAAGCTATTTAAAAGAGGGAGAAGCATCTGATAAATACAAAGCGGCAATACCACTTGGCAAATTTGCAAGTGCTGAAGACATTGCTAACACGGCACTTTTTTTAGCATGCGATATGAGTAATTACATAACAGGGCAAACCATAAGTGTTTGCGGCGGATTGAATATTTAAAATGACAAAGGCAGAGATTACAATCGTACCTTATATTAATGAATATAAGGAGTATATAAAAACACTGAATTATGAATGGCTGGAGAAATATTTTTATGTAGAGCCTGCGGATGCAAAGCAATTATCTGATCCACAACTTTACATTATTGACAAAGGCGGCCATATTTATTTTGCAAAATATCAAGAGGAAATTATTGGTACATCTTCTTTAATAAAAACCGGTGTTGGCGAATATGAGCTGGCTAAAATGGCAGTTACAGAAAAGTATAAAGGACATGGAATAGGAAACCTTTTACTCGAACATTGTATAACGCAAGCTACGAAACTAAATGCTACTAAACTCAGTTTATTTTCCAACACAAAACTTATATCTGCTATTCATTTATACAAAAAATATGGTTTTGCCGAAGTGCCATTACCTACCGATGTGCATTACGAAAGGGCAGATATAACGATGGAAAAATATTTATAGACTGGATTATAAAACTGTTTTGACAATAAAATGTAAATTTAACCTTTAAAAACAGGCAATAGATTTTTCTACAGCTTTAGATGTTTATATTTGCACTTCAATGAAAAAAATAATCTCTATATTTCTACTTATCATCATCAGTATTCAATGCCTGCCTGTAAAAGAACTGGGTAAGTGTATTTTTGACAGCAGTTTTATAGAAGATGATATTTGTAATAAAAGTTTAGAAAAAAAAGAGATAAAAGATTTTTCCAAAGAATTCTTTAGTTCAGAATATAAGGTAGAGGCAATTATAACTACTGTTATTGTACACCACTTAGAAAATATTGATCTCTACAAAAATCCCTTCGCTGATTTAAGTATTCAGCCACCAAATGCTTAATGCATTTTCTTTGTAATCATTACATTTATTAATTTCAAGAGTCATCTTTTTACGGGATGATTAGTATTTTCAATATTCATTTTCATGCAAAAATATTTTAAGAATATTGGCAGTGATCTGCCATCTGCACTTGTAGTTTTTTTAGTAGCCATTCCTCTCTGTTTAGGTATTGCAGTAGCCAGTGGGGTAAATGAGTTTTCGGGTATTATCGGAGGTATTGTAGGAGGTATTGTTGTGGGTCTCATTAGTGGAAGTAATTTAAGTGTGAGTGGGCCGGCTGCAGGCTTAACAGCCATTGTAGCAGCAGCTGTTTTAAAACTTCCTGCAGTTGAAGCATTTTTTTTAGCGGTGCTTATTGCAGGTGTTTTTCAAATATTGATGGGTATTTTTAAACTGGGGATCATTGGTGATTACATACCCAACAGTGTTATTAAAGGCATGCTTGCTGCTATTGGTATCATCCTTATTTTAAAACAGTTACCGCACCTTGTTGGTTACGATAAAAATTTTGAGGGTGATGAAACGTTTATCCAGGTATCTGGAGAAAATACTTTTTCTGCTGTACTTAATTCTTTAAATCATATAACACCGTTAGCCGTTTTTATTGGAATAACAGGTATAGCTATTCTTATTTTTTATGAAACAAAATTTATTAAAAGCAAGAAAATATTTCAGCTTTTAAGTGGTCCATTGGTAGTGGTTATCATGGGTATACTATTTCATTATTTTTTAAGCGATATTCCCTCTGTACTGTCAATTAAACAGGCTGATCTTGTAAATATCCCTGTTGCAAAAAGTACCAAAGAATTTATATCTTTTTTTCATTTACCTAACTGGTCTTTTATTACAAATAAAGATGTTTGGATAACCGCTGTTACGTTGGCGTTGGTTGCATCTTTAGAAACTTTGCTGGGTTTAGAGGCTGTTGATAAACTGGATCCTTTTCAGCGCTTTTCTCCACCAAACAGAGAGTTGATAGCGCAGGGCTGTGGTAACATTGTAAGCGGAATGTTGGGTGGTTTACCACTGACCAGCGTAATTGTAAGGAGTAGTGCTAATGTTAATGCCGGTGCAAAAACAAAGATGAGTACCATTTTTCACGGTATATTAATTTTTGTTTGCGTAGCCTTTTTACCTGACGTATTAAACCTAATTCCTAAAGCGGCATTGGCGGCCATCCTGATTTTTACAGGATACAAACTTGCTAAAATTTCTATATTTAAAGATTATTATAAAAATGGGTGGGAACAGTTCATGCCATTCGTTATTACAGTTTTGGCAATTGTAATGACAGATCTTTTAAAAGGTGTTTTAATTGGTATTGCTGTTGGTATTTTTTTCATAATAAGAAGTAATTTTAGGACAGCAATTTTTACAGCAGTAGACAATAATAATTACCTGATTAGATTAAGAAAAGATATTTCTTTTTTCAGCAAGGCAAGACTAAAGGTTATTTTCGAAAATATTCCTCAAGATGCATCTGTTATAATAGATCTTACAAAAGCAGAATTTATTGATAAGGATATTATTGAGACTATAAATGAATTTAAAATAAATGCAGTTGTAAGAAACATTGCTATTACTATTAAAAAAAGTCTTTACAATGAATCGCATAAACTTGTAGAAAAAGATCATTCAGATATTAGTGATGACCGGGCACATTAAACAATAAAAAATTTTATCAAATTTTAAAAAACATATTATGTTATCATACGAAAAACTATTACTGGAAAACAAAGCATGGGCTGAAGAACAAAACCAATCAAATCCTGATTATTTTAAAGTGCTTGCAGCACAACAGGCACCGGAATTTTTATGGATTGGCTGCAGTGACAGCAGGGTGCCTGCCAACCAGATTACCGGAACCTTACCTGGGGAAATTTTTGTACATAGAAATATTGCCAATCTTGTAGTAAATACCGACATAAATATGCTGAGCGTTTTACAATACGCAGTTGAAGTATTAAAAGTAAAACATGTTATAGTTTGCGGTCATTACGGTTGTGGTGGCATAAAGGCAGCCATGGGGCAACATCACTTTGGTATTATAAACCATTGGTTACAAAATATTAAAGATGTTTACAGAATGCACAGACCAGAGATTGACAGCTTAACAACTGAGGAGGATCGGGCAGATAAACTGACTGAACTTACAGTTACAGAACAGGTTTTTAATCTTGCTAAAACCTCCATTATACAAAAAGCATGGAAGGAAAATAAAGGCCCACATTTACATGGTTGGGTATATGGGTTAAGTAATGGTATAATAAAACCTGTATGCGAAATGGAGCCCGGCGCTCATATTGACCCACTTTACGAATATGATAATTTATAAATTAAGTATTTAAAATCACCGAAAATATAAACGAAAATATAAAAAATTCGGTACGATTTTTAATAGTTTACTATCTAAATTAAAATTAAATAAAATGAAGATATCAAACACAGGAACCTTATTACTATTAGGTTTAGGCGCATGGGCTATTTATAAATACAACAACATGAACGAAGATGAACAAACCGCCATTAAGGAAAAAAGTAAAAAATTATTTGATGAGCATGTGAGTCCTTTTATTTCCAATGCACTTTCGCTTGGCAACGAGGGGACAGAAAAGCTGCAGGAAATATTTGCAAGATAATATTCGGACTATTAAAACGAAAAATGCAACCGTAAAACTGGTTGCATTTTTTTTATGGATTAATAAGATTTTTTATATATTCAGGCAAATCAATTGGTTTTTTTGAATTGATGACCTTACAGTTCCAAAACTGACGTTGCGAATTTTTAAATGACCAAGTTTTATCACTATCAGATAAATTATTAAAGTTTTTAATGAGTCTAGGTTTGTCAATCCATGCTACAAAGTGAGCAGTGTTTCTGTAACAGCGTGTAAGCATTTTATCAAATAATTCATCAATACCGGCTTGTTCAATATTTATTATTCTTCCGGCAAGCCATTCATCTTTTGCCATTCTACGCTGGTTAAAAAATATTTGCAGATGTATATCGCCTTTTAAATTAATAATTTCATTCTCTCTTTTTATGAGTTTTATATCTCTGTTTTCAATAACTTGTCAATGGTAAAATCTGCATCAGGTATCAGCGATGTTTTTAATTCGATATTTTTCCCTTTATAAAAAAATCTATATCAATATTTTCACCATCTGCTTTGTAGTTGGTTTTATCAAAAAAACTGCCCTGCTCATTCATCCATTTTGTAATAGCAAACTCACAATGTACCCCCTTAAAATACAGTCGTATTGAATGTTTGCATGCCTGTTGCGCAGGTTATCTCTTTTAGAAATAAACAATTGTGTTCTTGCTTTTTCCATCACAGATTTTATTTCATCATCAGTAACAGAAAAACAAATGCTGTCTTGTTTTGTAATCAATATTGTAGACATATTTATTTAAAAGCCGTTTGATAATAACGAAGATTTGCTTTTATGCCTTTTATTTTTTTGTTGTTGTACTGGTAACCTTTTATTAAATTATTAATTCGAGGATAAGTAACTGTTTCACAAATATTATTTTCATTGTTGGTACACAAAATAAACTTCCTGTTGCCGGCATCTATCTCATTGGCCTGCAAAACAGACTGCCCGGTTGTACCTGAACCTGCAAAAAAATCAAGT
>JANLVW010000618.1:0-1107 GCA_031364205.1 Ferruginibacter sp. | reverse complement strand
TCCTTATAGGTTTGAGTACTGAACTTATTTAATTTGATGTAACCTGTTATTGTGTCTAGCATATAAGCCACATCAACGGTTATTATAGAAATACTGCCTCTACCAACTTCTGTAACAACTTGCTTACTGTTTCTTAACATCGTAAGTTTAACTGTAGACTCTTCAGGACCTCTCAAAATACTTCTGATTCTGTCTGTCGTAATTTTTTTTCCAGAAATTAAACTGTCGCCTGCTTTCAGCATTATGTCGCCCGTTTTTAAACCTGCTTTATCTGAAGGACCACCGGCAAGTACATTTATTACATTTAAACTGTCATTCAGCATATTAAACTCAATGCCTATTCCATAAAAGCTGCCTTTTATTTCTTCATTTATTTGTTGAAGATCCCTTGCAGCTATATAAGTAGAATGAGGATCAAGTTTACTTAAAATTGCTTGTATTGCAGTATCGGTAAGGCTTTTGGTATTAATAGTATCTACGTATCTGTTGTTGAGCAAATTAATTATTTCCTGTATAGACGATGCCTTTTCTACAGAAAAAAAGCTTTTTCCCGGTATTGCATCTCGCATTTTATAGCCCATCATCATTCCAATAATCATAACGATACTAAAAAGCAAAGGCAACCAAATTTTTAAATTTTTATTCATTTATATCAATTTCAGATAAAAAATTATCTCTTCGATTTTATATTTTGGCGAAGATAATTTTTTAAGAGAATTTATGGTGTGATTGTTTTACCTTGTTTTTTCTTAAAAAATACACATGCCTTCAATTCTTATTGCAGACAGTGGTTCAACAAAAACCCACTGGTGTCTCTTAACAGAAAATAAAAAAAAAATATTTGATACCCAGGGTATAAGTCCTTATTTTTTGAATGACGAATCTTTAGGCAAGATATTATCAGAAGAACTGTTGCCGAAAACCGGCAGCTTAAATATTGATGAAATTTATTATTACGGAACTGGCTGCAGCAATGCTGCAAATATTTCTTTAATAAAAAGAGGTTTAAAAAAGCTGTACAAAAATGATGCAATAAAAGTTGAGCATGATTTGCTTGGTGCTGCAAAAGCGCTTTGTGGAAACGAAAAAGGCATTGCCTGTATTTTA
>JANLVW010000592.1:0-1014 GCA_031364205.1 Ferruginibacter sp. | reverse complement strand
GGAACAAATCCCAGCAATGGTGCGACTTACATGCTGTAAATCTTTTTCATGCATTTGTATCATTGATTTCATTTCTTAACGTCAAACATTCCAATTTTCTTAACGCCTTTTTTCTAAGGTCAGTCCCACACACTTATTACTTTAGTAAAATAACATCTTCTACTTAACGTATTTTTTTAACCATTCATTTTGCTCCCATAACATGTGCAGTAAATTTTCTTTACCTCTGTAACTGTGTGCTTCGTATGGCAGAAAAACAAAACGAACAGTGCCGCCATTTCCTTTTATTGCAGCATACAAACGCTCGCTATTTATAGGAAATGTTCCCTGGTTATCATCGCTATCGCCATGTATTAAAAGCAACGGTGTTTTTATTTTATCTGCATAGTTAAAAGGACTCATGCCGCTGTACAATGCGGGTGCTTCCCAAAATGTTCTGTCTTCTGCCTGAAAGCCGAAAGGTGTGAGTGTTCTGTTATATGCGCCGCTGCGAGCAATGCCGGCTTTAAAAAGATTTGTATGTGCCAATAAATTAGCCGTCATAAATGCACCATAACTGTGCCCACCAACTGCTACACGTTTTCTGTCACCCACACCCATATCACTTAAATTATTGATGGCTGCTTCTGCATTTAAACGCAGCTGATCTAAAAAATTATCATTGGGTTTTTTAGAAGGATCAGTACTAACTATAGGCATCTCTGCATTATCTAATACAGCAAAACCTTGTGTTACAAAAAATATAGGGCTGGCCCAGCCGATGGTTGGAAACCTATCTTTACTGCCTCTGATTTGTGCAGCATCTGCAGCGTTGTTAAACTCACGTGGATAAGCCCATATAAACACCGGTAACGGTCCGTCTTTTTCTTTGTTATATCCTTTTGGTAAATACAAATCGCCGGTAAGATCAACTCCATCTGCACGCTTGTAACTTATTTTTTGCTTAGTAACGCCATTCAATGCAGGATAGGGATCTGTAAAATTTGTGATAACAACATCTGCCATCTTCATCCT
>JANLVW010000581.1:0-1120 GCA_031364205.1 Ferruginibacter sp. | reverse complement strand
GTTTTCTATATTTAAAAAGAAAATTTTTACCAATTATTCTGAGTATTTTCCTATTGTAACAGCTATTCTTTCTCATATTTTACCGGGTATTGACGATGGTTCACCTGATATTGATACATCATTACTTTTAATTAACGGATTAATAAAACTTGGTATTAAACAATCTGTTGCCACACCACATATTATTGGAGACCTTTACAGAAATGATGCTAATTCAATAAATAATTCGCTTTCAATACTTAAAAAAGCGCTTTTAGAAAATCAAATTGATTTTAAAGTTTCTGCTGCTGCTGAGTATATCCTTGATGCTTATTTTCTGGAGTTATTATCTACAAAAATACCCCTGCTCACCGTTAAGGATAATTTAGTACTCACAGAATTCTCTTATGCAGATAAACCTAACAATGTGGAGCAAATTGTATTTGCCATTATCACAGAAAATTACCAGCCCATACTTGCTCACCCTGAACGTTATGGATACTACCACAACGATTTTAAACAGTACGATTTCTTAAACGAATTAGGTTTTTTATTACAGGTAAATTTATTATCACTAACCGGTTATTACGGAAAGCCTGCTGCAAAAGCAGCCAATTATTTAATTAAAAATAATCTGGCTTCTTTTGTTGGTACAGACCTGCATCATGAACGACATTTAGATGCTTTATCAGCTAATAAAAACAAAACATTATTTAGAGAAGCCTTAAACAGTAAAATATTTAATGAGGATATGCAGTTTTAAAAAAAGCATCCATTAAATGGATGCTTTGCGAAAGAAAAACTATATTAATAAAATAATTATTAGTTAACCCATCTCCTCATAGATGCCATTGTGCGTTGTTGCTTTCTGGCGTTCCATAAATCTACCGAACCGAATGAACGGTTTCCTTCTGCTGTTTGAAGTGCATGCGATGCAAGTGTTTCTTTCGTTTCTCTGGTTAATTCTTTCATCTGCTCTTTGTTGATAGGCTTAACTACACCCATTTTTTCCTGTTTCATATATCTGTATTTTATTATAAATAGTAAATCCTTTAAAAGTCAGGCTGTAATTAAATTGACGCAGGATTTATAACAAAAAGTAGTAAAAAAAATTAAACTCATTTTTTGTAAAACTATTTTG
>JANLVW010000547.1:0-4770 GCA_031364205.1 Ferruginibacter sp. | reverse complement strand
ACTTACCGCACAGATTGCTACCGCACATTTACCTACGCCTCAAATCTGCGCTAGTGAGGCATTAAAGGATCTAAAGCTTTTCTACAATCTTGCTGATTTCTTATCAGTTGCTTTCTTTCAATATTTTACCCCTAAACTAATATACTCTCCATAGGGTATCATATCTATTTTTTTATAAGATAACTTTACGTTAAAATATTAAACTGCAATATTATGGTTACTAAAAATTAATTTTATTATCATTTTTATTTTTTTGTTTTACAAATATCAATGCACAACTTGTTGACTTGGGAGATGATGAGGGTGATAAAAAATACGATGATTATCAACTAAATAAATTGTGTGGTGGTTTGGTACAACAAGGCAATAACTATTATTTTACTACTCCTAATGGTCATTTTTTTAAAACTGATGGCACGGCAGAAAACACAAAAGTAATTAGCAACTTTAGTGGCAACGCTGGTATATTTTTAGGTGCTACAAATAAATTTATTTACTTATCGATAAATGTTAACGGTCGTGGCAATGTAGTTCAATACAACCCTGCTGCAAATACCTTTAATACACAATTATATGTTAAGGATCCGTATGAAATATTTAGCTTATGCGGTGTTGTAGTACCAGATGGCAGCAAACAAACTATAGATGAACTTTTTGTTAGTCCTGATAAATCAAAAAATTTTTTTAGAACATTTAAAAATGATAAGTTTAGAATTTACGCCATACATGACGACGCTCCATCAAAAGTTATTATGATTAAAGAAGGATATATGCCTACTACCGAACATCCTGATGTGGTAATTGGGGTTGGTTGCAAATTAGGTTTTGTACGCAATGAAGTTTTTTTTAATGGTCGTATCAAAAAAGCTTCGATGGGTGTTTACGAAACTTCTATATCATCTTATGAGCCAAAAGCCGATAACGCAACCGATTATGAATTTAAAAGCGATTACAGATTGTTAGAAAAAAAAATATTAAACAATGAAAAATTATTACAAACACCTACTTCCATATTTACATTAGCACAACGGCAAGATAATGATGGTAAGCAGCAATTATTAGAGTACAGTACCAAAAATGCAAATTTTACAAAAACTAATCTAGCGTATAAAGCAGATGATTATAGTGCAGATGTACTCGATGAACAAATATATGTTTCTTGCAAAGGAAAAATTAGCTTGTATGATGAAAAAAAACAAGATTATTATTATGTATTTAATGATGAAAAAAGCATTTGGAGTAACATTAACCCAACGGGCAGATTTTTAAAAAGCAACGATTATATTTTATACAAAAGTGGTGATGGCCTTGGTGTCATAAATACATATAATGGAGCTGCTAAATCTATAAAAACCCCTGTACTAATTAATGAGCCAAACAAATACGATGCAGGCTCAGTATATGCTTATGCGGGTAAGTATGGTTTTTATTTTATTGACTATGCTGATTGTAAAAATATATTTACACAATACAATCCTTTAGAGAATTTATACACTGCAACTATTTTTCCAGAGTTTAATAAAGAAACTTATAAAGAAATAAGAGGTATTTTTCAACAAAGAGATCACTTTTTAATACTAACAGCTTACACCGGTAAGAAAGGTAAAATAATTTATAAAATGTTTATCTACAAAGAAAAGTTCAATGGCAATTTTGGTTAAAAATATTTTTTTGGCAAGTGTCCTCACCCACCGAAACTCTTTTTCATAAAAATAACTATTTAATCACTGCCAATAAAGCATCTAAATTTTTAACTAGCGGTTAGTGTCAACACCAACCGATAAGTCAATTTGCCCATATTTTAAATTTATTATTTAGTGGACTGTTCTGTCCATAAACAATACAGTTCAAAAAAAATGGACAAAAAGTAATTTTTTTATTCGCATAACGGTATGAATATAATTGTAAAGGTGCATCTCTATAAAAGCCAAATAAACATTCAATTGCCCAATGGCTGCGCTGCATAGCCGCAAATACTTTTGTGAGGAACGAACAAAAGACCTGTCTGCCGGCAGGCAGGTTGCAGGCGGGCAGCGGACAGATGCTTGATAGGGATTAAATGATGAGAGCCCCAAATGCTTTTTTACTTCCCCATCATCACACCTATTACATTGTCGTATTTATTTTTCCATGAGCTGATATCTCCCCAGTTTTTATCGCCGATTTTTATGTAACCCACCGACACATTACCAAGTTTGGTAAAAGGAACAGTTTTAGATTTTAATGTGTTAAGCATGTGTTCTTCGGTAGCAGAATTTACTGAAACTACTACCCTGCTTTGCGATTCGCCAAACCAGAAGGCATCGCTGCGGATGGTTTCATCATTTTGTGCCACTGCAAAACCAAGGTTATTTGTAAATGCACTTTCCAAGAGAGTTACAAAAAGGCCACCCTCACTTACATCATGCGCAGAGGCAATTGCTTTTTCTTTTATTAAACATGCCACCACAGCCTGCATATTAAATTCTTCAACCAAATCAAAATACGGACATGGGCTAAATTCTTCACCAATTATTTTGTGGAGGTATTCAGATGAACCAATATCATTTTGGCTTTGACCGATTAAATAAACAGCATCGCCTTCCTGCTTAAAATTCATGGTCATTTTATCATCAACAGTATTGAGCAAACCAACCATACCGATTGTTGGGGTTGGGTATACGGGTCCATCAGGCGACTGGTTGTAAAAACTAACATTGCCACCGGTTACGGGTGTATTGAATTTTATACAAGCTTCGCCCATTCCTTTTATAGCATTTGTAAACTGCCAGTAAACTTCGGGATCGTAAGGGTTACCAAAGTTGAGACAATTGGTTACGCCCAAAGGCTCGCCACCACTGCATACAATATTGCGGGCAGCTTCGGCAACGGCTATCATAGTGCCTTTGTAAGGATCTGCATAAACATAACGGCTGTTGCAATCTGTTGTAAGTGCCAGCGCTTTGTTGGTGGGCTTTGCCAACACAATTGCAGCGTCGCTCACACCATTTGTACTTGTATTGCCTGCACCTACCATGCTGTCGTATTGCTCATAAATCCAGCGTTTGCTGGCAATGTTTGGTATAGCAATTATTTTCTCTGCAATCTCTCTAAGATTTTCAGGCTCGGGAATTTCCTCAATATCAAAATCATTTATAAATTGTAAATAGGTAGGTTCTTTTACATCACGGGTATATTGTGGTGCACCGCCGCCCAACACCAATTCTTCTGCAGGCAAAACTGCTTCCAACACGCCATTCATAAAAAACTGCAGCATGCCATCGTCTGTTACTTCACCAATTTCGCTGCAGGGCAAATCCCACTTTTCAAAAATATCCAACACAGCTTTTTCTTTTCCTTTTTGCACCACGAGCAACATTCTTTCCTGGCTTTCGCTAAGTAGCAACTCCCAAGCTTTCATATCCTGCTGGCGTGTTGGAACTTTATCTAAATCTATACGCATACCGGCTTTGCCCTTTGCACTCATTTCGGCTGTTGAGCATATAATGCCCGCTGCGCCCATATCCTGCATGCCTACGACAGCGCCTGTTTGTATAACTTCCAGACATGCTTCCAATAATTTTTTCTCCTGAAAAGGATCACCTACCTGCACGGCGGGTAAATCTGCGGCACTGTCTGCGGTAATTTCTGCACTTGCAAAAGAAGCTCCGCCAATACCATCTTTACCTGTTGCACTTCCTACAAAAAATACAGGATTGCCTTTGCCTTCCGCAGTGGCAGAAACAGTTTCACCGTTTTTTAAAATACCCACGCTCATTGCATTTACAAGCGGATTTGTATGATAGCAATCTTCAAAATATATTTCGCCACCCACGGTTGGTACGCCAAAGCAATTGCCGTAATGCCCAATGCCTTTTACAACACCCGCCAGTAAATGCTGCGTTTTTGCATCGTTTAAATTACCAAAACGCAAAGAATTTAAAGAAGCGATTGGCCGTGCACCCATGGTAAAAATATCTCTGTTAATGCCGCCAACACCTGTTGCTGCGCCCTGAAAAGGCTCAATTGCACTTGGATGATTGTGGCTTTCAATTTTAAAAACAACGCCATAGCCATCACCAATATCCATCAACCCTGCGTTTTCGTCGCCTGCTTTTACAAGCATTCTTTCACCATCACGTGGCAAAGTCTTTAACAATTTTATTGAGTTTTTGTAACTGCAGTGCTCGCTCCACATGCCGCTAAAGGCGCAGAGCTCAGTAAAGTTTGGTGTGCGACCTAATTTTTGTATGATCAATTTAAACTCTTCGGGAGTTATTCTTAATTGTTCAGCGGTTTGTGCGGTTATTTCCATAAAATGTTTTGCAACGAATTACACTTATTTACACGAATAGAATTTATTCCTGTAAAGTGGTTATCGTACTTATGTGAGTAATTTAGTTTAATGATCAACTCTGGAATGAGTGCAAATTTACTGACCTGCTTTGTTTAACCATAAAAAAGAAAATCAATATTTTAACTATCTTCCCCCATCTTAAAAACTTAACGTTGTCTGCAGTATTATTTATTTTTTACTTTTTGCTTTTGGGTTTTTGGCTCACACGAATAAAGATCGTGAAGGAGACAGAAATTGGGACACCAGTACTTTTAATACTTTTTACAATAAAGATACTGGCGGGCATTGCGGTTGGTTTGGCGAGTTATTACATTTTTAATTATCAAACGGATTATTTCCAGACCAACCTTTACGGGATACAGGAATACCATTCTTTGTTTGAAAGTCCCAAAGTATTTTTTACAGATATTTTTATATCCAACTACAATGAAACA
>JANLVW010000540.1:0-3641 GCA_031364205.1 Ferruginibacter sp. | reverse complement strand
TATATTTTTTTATATTTATTAGTATTTCTATTATTTTTAAAGCATCAATTCTTTCTACTTCATTTAATCTTAGATTTCTACTGCTCATGGCAAGGCCCAGTGGTTCTCTTATAGTGTTACATATTTCAAGCCTTACTTCATACTTTTTATCTGAAATCATTTTATTTATAACCATACATTGCTGGTAATCTTTTTTGCCAAGATAAAGCGTGTTTGGTTTTATGGCTTTCAATAATTTATCAACTATCGTACACACACCCTGAAAATGTCCAGGTCTGTATTTTCCTTCCAAAATATGCTCCAGCATACCTAAATCATAATGTTCATTTACTTCATCATTTAAATACATTTCATCTGTAGATGGCAAAAACAAAACATCGCATGCTGCCATTTCAAGTTTATCAATATCACTTTCCAGGGTAACAGGATATTTATTTAAATCAATTACATTATTGAATTGTGTTGGGTTTACATAAATGCTGCAAATGGTTAAAGAATTCTGTGATTTTGATTTTTTTATGAGGGAAATATGACCATCGTGAAGTGCACCCATAGTTGGAACAAAGCCAATTTTTTTACCTCCAAGGTGAAATTCACTTATAAAATCTTTTATTGTTTGGGTACGCTTTATTATGATCATGGTTGCCACCTTTAGTTGTAGTTCAGTGTAAATAGCTGTTTTCTCAAAAAGATATGCTACTTTTGCAGCCGTTTCAAAATTTCTTTTTGCACTTAATTTTGCTTATCAATGTCTACAAAGAAAAGGATTTTATTTATTGCTAACGAAATGTCACCTTATGTAGATGGTACTTCGTTTGCGGAAATTGTAAACAAACTTGCTGTTTTGTCTAACGATAATAATATGGAAGTTAGGTGCATTATGCCAAAATTTGGTACCATTAATGAACGCAGACATCGTTTACATGAAGTTGTAAGATTATCAGGAATAAATGTATCTATTGATAATGATGATTACCCTCTAATAATAAAAGTAGCTTCTTTACCAAATGCCCGCCTGCAGGTGTACTTTTTAGATAATGAGGATTTTTTCAAACGCAAATGGGTTTTCTCTGATGAAACCGGTAAATTTTTTGATGATAATGGTTTAAGATCTGTTCTATTTTGTAAAGGAGCTTTGGAAACCGTGAAAAAATTTGGCTGGCCTCCGGATATTATCCATTGCAGCGGGTGGATGACAGGTTTAATACCGATGTTCATACGATCTGCTTATAAAAAAGAGCCTGTGTTCAGCCATTGTAAAGTTGTTTACACAATAGGCGATACAACTTTTAAAGACAAGCTCAGTGCAGATTTTTTAAAGTTGGCTACCATTAACGATAATGTTACAAAAAAGGAGCTTGAGCCGTTTAAGGATCTAAACAATATTGCTATGTTTAGGGGTGGGGCAACTTATGCAGATGCAGTCACGTTTGGAACAGCAAAACCCGATAAAAAACTGGCGGAAGAATTTGCAAAAGTGCGTGGTAAAAAAGTTTTAAAATACAATGCAGAAACTGATTTAACAGAGTATTTACAATTATATGCCGATCTTTCGAAATAATTTTCATTAGTGTTTTTCTAAAAATTTATTGTTTTGCATATAAGATTTTTACTAGCTGCAGCTTCAGCAGCTTTATTGTTAATAGCCTTAAGTATAGGTTGTACAAAATTGGACACAACTACATTAGGTGCTGATTTAATCACTGTTGATAATGTTAATACCTTTGCAGATACACTTACGGTAAATGCAACTCAGGGCATATTTAACGACAGCACAATTTTACAAAAAGGCGATAACCATGCAATAGGTGTAATAACTAATGATCCATTATTTGGCAAAACTGATGCAAGGATTTACATGCAATTTAAACCAACTTTTTATCCTTTTTATTTTGGTGGGGCCGGTGATACAACAAAATTTGATCCTAATAATAAAGCAGGTTTTGATTCAGCATTTGTTTGTTTATCATACAAAGGGGCTTGGGGAGACACTTCGATTGCAGGAAACATACCCCAAACATTTGAAGTAAGAGCTATAAATGATGATAATTTTAGATTAAAAACAGATACCATTAGACAACTAGGTTCAATCCCACCAATTGTTGATAATAATATCTTGGGTTCGGCCATAGTAACTCCTCAAATAATTTCAAAAAAGGTGATATTGGCAAAAGGTAGAGATTCCGTCAGCAACCAAATTAGAATTAAGCTTACTGGTGATGGTGCTTTATTTGCAGCAACATTATTTAATGGTCAGGATACTATCGCATCGGGTACAAATAATGGGTTTTTTTCTGATTCAATTTTTAGAAAAAAATACAACGGCTTTGAAATAAGAGTCACAAATGCAGCATCAGGCAACACACTTTATTATGTAAATCTTGCAGAATCAAAATCGAGATTTGAATTTCATTTTCATAAAACAAAAAACGGAATAAAGGATACTGTTGTTCAAAGCCTGCAGATGTACACTACAAGGGTAGGAATTATTGCAGCATCTTCAAGTATGAATTTTATAAAAAGAGACTATTCAGGTGTTACTCTGCCTCAGCCAAATACTGCAACAAATAACGTTTTTTTACAAACATCTCCTGGCACATTCTCCAACTTAAGTATTCCGGGCCTTACCGGTTATAGCAACAAGATAGTGCACAGAGCATTTTTAATAGTAGAGCAAACCCCTGATAATGCTGCAACAGATAATATCTACACACCGCCTCCTTATTTATATTTAGATTTAAAAGATACACTGTTAAGTTCTCCACAACGTTATAAGCCTGTTTATTTTGATCTTACTTCTGCGGTTCCCTATAATCCGGATGTAACTACTGTTAATGGACGTTACCATCCTTTTCCTTTGGGAAATGTAGATGTAGGTTCTTTTGGTGGCGCTGCATTAAGAAGATTTGAACCGGCAGGAAATGTTTTTTATCGGTATGAAATAAATTTAACCCGGTACGTACAGCATATTGTTACCAACGGGTACAAGAATTATGATTTGCGCTTGTATGTACCTTTCAATTATTATTATCCCCAATATTTAGGTACACAATACATCATACCTTTTTACAATCCCATAGCATTGGGTAGAGTAAGGGTAGGATCCGGTTTAAATATTAATCACAAAATGAAAATGGTGGTAATTTATTCTAAAGTATAATTTACCTTATTTATGAAGCCTCTTATTTTTGTAGAAGGCTAATTCATACAAAATTAACAGCCCTTATATTTGCAACCTTTAAAAAAAAAAAATGCCTTATTTATTTACATCTGAATCTGTTAGTGAAGGACACCCAGATAAAATTGCTGACCAAATAAGCGATGCACTTATTGATAATTTTTTAGCTTTTGATCCTACGAGTAAAGTGGCCTGCGAAACACTTGTAACTACAGGACAGGTTGTGCTTGCGGGGGAAGTAAAAAGTAAAGCTTATTTGGATGTCCAGGAAATTGCAAGAGGTGTTATACGCAAAATTGGCTATACGAAAAGTGAGTACATGTTTGAAGCCAATTCATGTGGTATTATTTCTGCTATTCACGAACAATCTCCGGACATAAATCAAGGAGTTGATAAAATGAAAAAAGAAGATCAGGGTGCCGGTGATCAAGGAATGATGTTTGGTTATGCCACAAATGAAACT
>JANLVW010000537.1:0-2320 GCA_031364205.1 Ferruginibacter sp. | reverse complement strand
TTTTAATAACCGGCAGGGTATCTTTTATTTGAGGGAGGTGTACAAGTAACAATACACCGAGAATAAATGCGCCATAAGCAACATATAAAATACCTGATTTTTTTTTGGTTTTTAGCAACCCAGCCATATCTGTTTCTCCAAAATGATAAATAGAAAATACCATGAATATTGAAAATGCTACCCACGGAAAAATCCAGATAAGCGCAAAAGAAAAAAGCCTGAATAAATAAAGTATTACGAACTTTTTTATAGAAAAATTTTGTTGTAAGGCAACTTTGGTTTGTTCATCTACCAAAAAATCTAAAGCTCCGTGAGGTACACCCACTAAAATTACCAACGTAAGTAAAATAATCATCTGAACTTTTGGATCTATCGGAAAAATGTAATAATGAGTAATCAAAAGTAAAACACCCAAAATCAGCAGGATAGATTCTGTATTATAATAATTTATGGTTGACAATCTTTTCATTCAATTATAGTTTTGGAAATTAAGACTGAATTTTCAAATTCGGGAAAATTATTTTTATTTTTATTTTTAATTCTTTAATAATCAGCAAATTATAAAATTATCTCGTTTTTTAATAAAAAAACTTTTAAAAAATATGTTATTAGAATGTGAAAGTACTAATTTTATCTATACAAATTATCGTTAGTTATTTTATTCAAAACTCAACAATTAAAACTCAACCCTTATGTTACAAATTCTGCTTGACATTAAGCCGATTGCTACAAACAACTACGTAGCGTTTACATTCTTTGTAGGTACAATGGCTATGATGGCCGCTGCCGTATTCTTTTTTATAGAAACAGGTAATACTGCCCCTGAGTGGCGTACGTCTGTTTTAGTTTCAGGTCTTATAACTGGTATTGCAGCAGTGCATTACTACTACATGAGAGGTTACAATTTAGAAACCGGAGATTCTCCAACATTTTTCCGTTATGTTGACTGGTTATTGACTGTGCCACTTATGTGTGTTGAGTTTTATCTTATCACAAAAAAAGTGGGTGCAAAAGTTAGTTTGCTTTGGAAGTTAATTTTCTTTTCTGTAGTAATGCTTGTTACAGGTTACATAGGTGAAGCAATCCATCCTGAAGATACAGTAAGCTGGGTATGGGGTTTAATTAGTGGATTGGCATATTTCTATATCGTATATCTTGTATGGTTTGGAGATGTTGCAAAACTTGCAAGCGCATCTACACCGGCTGTTACAAGTGCAGTTAAAACACTTGGATGGTTCGTATTAGTAGGTTGGGCTATTTATCCATTAGGATATATACTAGGTACTAAAGGCGGATTATTTGGAATAGAAATGGTTACGGACAGAGCTGCTGCGAAGCAAGCAATGGATATCGTTTACAACATTGGAGATGCAGTTAACAAAATCGGTTTCGGTTTAGTTATATACGCTCTTAGCCGTTCTGAAAAGAATGCAGCAACAGTATAACTTAATAAATTATTAAATTAAAAAAGCACGCATTTTAAAATGCGTGCTTTTTTAATGTATTTTTTTTCTTTACTATTTTTTTCTTGCCAAAACTTTATCTGCAGCTGCTACAATATTATCAGTATCTAAACCATATTTCACCAATAAATCCTCAGGCTTTCCGCTTTCGCCAAAAGTATCATTTGTACCAATGTATTCAATGGGAATAGGATGGTTTTTGGCTGCTGTTTGAGCGATACTGTCTCCAAGGCCTCCCAAAATATTGTGTTCCTCTGCTGTAACTGCACAACCTGTTTTCTTTATAGATGCAATGATAGCTTCAGTATCAAGCGGTTTTATTGTATGGATATTTATTAAATCTACACTTATACCTCTTGCTTCCAAAATTCTGGCTGCTTCAACCGCTTTCCAAACCAAGTGACCACATGCAAAAATGGAAATATCTTTTCCCTCATTTAATATTTGTGCTTTACCTATTTTAAAATCTTCTTCTTTTGTAAAAATGGGCCATACAGGTCTGCCAAAACGCAAATAGACCGGACCTTCATAATCTGCAATGGCTTTTGTAGCAGCTTTGGTTTGGTTATAATCGCATGGTACAATAACTGTCATGCCGGGTAACATTTTCATTAACCCAATGTCTTCTAAAATTTGGTGTGTTGCACCATCTTCCCCCAAAGTAAGACCAGCATGTGAGGCACATATTTTTACATTTTTACCACTATATGCCACACTTTGCCTTATTTGGTCATACACACGACCTGTGCTAAAGTTTGCAAAAGTTGTGGTGTACGGAATTTTACCGCCAATAGTTAAACCGGCAGCAATGCCAATCATATTTGCTTCTGCAATACCGCACTGTATAAACCTATCAG
>JANLVW010000534.1:0-14949 GCA_031364205.1 Ferruginibacter sp. | reverse complement strand
AAACTAAAGATAGAGGGGAAGAATAAAGTCCGGTTAACCTGGTGAATCAGAAACAGGTGTTTTACCTGATTGTATTTAGTTTTGTTTGGAAAGAATTTCGGAATTCTCTGCAAACTGTAATGCGTCAATCAAGTCCTGAATAGCTCCATTTAGCAAGTCCTGGAGGTTATAAAGAGTTAAGCCGATCCGGTGGTCTGTTACCCGGCCTTGTGGAAAATTATAGGTTCTTATCTTGGCGCTACGGTCACCGGTGCTTACAAGGCTTTTTCGGTGGCGGGCTATTTCTTCCTCCTGTTTTCTAACCTGCTCTTCATAAAATTTAGTACGAAGCATACCCATTGCTTTTTCCCTGTTACCTAACTGGGATCTTTCTGTCTGGCATATTATAACTGTTCCGGTAGGAATATGGGTCAGCATCACTTTTGTTTCCACCTTGTTTACATTTTGCCCGCCTTTACCTCCGCTTCGGGCTGTTTTATATTTTATTTCGTAAATAATATCTGTTAACATGGCTTTCAAATTTACTTATAAATGATAGTTAATCAACCGGATGGTATTATTTGTGTGGTTAATATTTCCATAATAAGAAAAAAACAAGCATTTTTGTACCAAACCTAAACCGTTTTATGCTGAATAATATTTATCAGTCTCTTACAGATCGTAAAAGCCAAAGCAAAAAATCTTTTGCTGTACTTGTAGATCCTGATAAAGTGAACGATAATAGTGTAGAAGATTTGATTCAGCTTTCGCTTGATGCTGAAGTTGATTATTTTCTAGTAGGTGGCAGTTTGGTTATTTCCAGTTATTTAGACGAATGCGTGCAGCTCATTAAAAAAAGTTGTAACATCCCGGTAATACTTTTCCCCGGTAGCCCATCTCAAGTAAGCAAATATGCAGATGCCTTGTTGTATCTAAGTTTGATAAGCGGTCGTAATCCTGAATTGCTTATTGGTCAGCATGTAGTATCTGCACCTTTCGTAAAAAAAAGTGGGTTGGAAATTATGTCAACTGGTTATATGGTAATAGATGGCGGTGCTCCAACAACAGTTTCCTACATCAGTAATGCATCGCCTTTGCCGGCAGATAAAAATGAAATAGCGATGTGTACAGCAATGGCGGGAGAAATGCTGGGCATGAAACTTATTTACATGGATGCGGGCAGTGGTGCAAAAAAAGCCATTTCAGGAACGATGATAGAAAAAGTTGCCGCCTGCATAGAAGTTCCGCTGATTGTAGGTGGTGGCATTACAACCGCTGAAAAAGCCTACCTAAACTGCAAAGCCGGTGCAGATGTAATTGTTGTTGGTAACGCTATTGAAAAAGATGGAAGTCTTATAAAAGAGATTGCTTCTGCCATTCACAGTGTGCCTGTAAATGTTTCTTAAAACAAATTTATTTTTTCTCCACTCTGTTCGGCGTGTCTTTGCCGCTGATAATTGTCTTACTGCTAAGTGCAATTGCTTTTATTATTTCCGTCATATTATTTATATCTATCGACGCAATATCGTCTGTCTGTTTGTGGTAAGTGGGCTCATTATCCATTTTTGAAGTAGATATGGTGTGCGCAGGTACACCAAGTGCTGCAAGTGTAGCATTATCGCTTCTGTAAAATAAATTTTCTTTTGGATAAGGGTCTGGCTCAAAGCGAAAAGCCGAACCTGATAAATTGCTTTGCAGAATTTTTCCAAAGTCAGATTTTTTATAACCGGTTATGTAAGCACTGTTTTTACCCCACTTGCTTTCGGTGCCAATCATCTCTAAATTAAACATCGCAACAACCTTATCTGCATTCAGTTGTTTAGAAAAATATTGTGAACCATAGCCGCCTGTTTCTTCAGCAGTAAATGCAACAAACATAAGTGTACGTTCATTGTTTTTTAGTTTTGCAAAATAGTCAGCCAGCATAACAACTGCTGTGGTTCCTGATGCATCATCATTAGCGCCGTTGTAAATAGAATCTCCTGCTGCATTGGGTTTGCCAACTCCTAAATGATCGTAATGCCCTGAAAAAACCACTATTTCATTTTTTCTGCTTTTGCCTGGTAATACCGCCACCACATTACTGTAGTTAATGGCAGTAATTTTATTATTTATTTCAATGTTATATTTATCAGCGGTGTTGTTTGATAAGACAAATAGAACAGAAAAATCAGTTTTTATACCATCTCTTTTATACCGCCTTAATTTTTTAAAATCATTTATAAAAAAAGGGTTTACCAAAACCAGCTGATTGCTTTTTGTATTTATTATTTCGTCTGCACGTTGCAATAAATTATCGGTATTAACAATTATAACCTTTTAGTAACCTGAGGTTTCATTTATTTTTATGATAGAATCTGTTGTAATGCCAATGATATTATTTTCATCTATTTTATCTGCATCAATAATTGCTGTTGCGTTTAAAAACTTACTGCGAATATTTGTAAAACTTTGTTTATAATCTTTTAGCCCATCCAAGTTTTTTAATCCCGCTCTCTTAAATTCATTTGCAATAAAATCTGCGGCCTTATCAATTTCTGGTGTACCCGGTTTTCTGCCTCTCATATCATCGGCCGCAAGAAAAGTTTCTATGCGAAGCACTTCTTTTGAGTTTATAATCTTATTTACATCCTGTGCAAAAGCAGTTGCACCAATAAAAATTAAAATAAATAGAGCAAATAATTGTTTCATATTATGCTTGAATATTTGTGAAAATAAATAACATTCAATTTTATATACCCTGAAATCCTTCCTTTGATGATTGAGGGGGTCCTCTACAAACTCATCATCTCTTTAAACCTTACCGCCTGTCTTCTGCTCACCTCAATTTTTTCTCCACCTTTTAAGTCAATAAGTAACCCACCGTTAAAAAAAGTTTCAACCTTTTCTATCATCCGTAAATTAATAATATGCTTTCTGTTCGCTCTAAAAAAAATCTTTTCATCAAGTCTTTCCTCAAGTGCATTTAACGATTTTAAAATAAGTGGTTTGTTTGTTCCAAAAAACACTTTGGCATAATTTCCAACGCTTTCAAAAAGTCTAACTTCTGAGAGTTTTACAAACCAACAACGTTCACCATCTTTTACGAATACCTGATCATGCTCTTTTAAAATACCTTTATTTGAGCCAACAAGCGAAGTGGAAATTTCTTTTTCCTCTGCCAGTTGTAATTTATGCAATGCATCTGCAAGTCTCTTGGGCTCTACGGGCTTCATTAAATAATCAAGTGCATTTACTTCAAATGCTTTGAGGGCAAATTCATCGTATGCAGTTGTAAATATTACATGCGGAGCCCTTTCAAGTTCCTGCAGCATATCAAAGCCTGTTTTTCCCGGCATTTGTATGTCAAGAAAAATTAAATCGGGCATTAAACTTTCGATTTTTTCTATCCCTTCTTTAGCATTTGCAGCTTCGCCAATAATTTCAATTTCAGCAAAATCAGCTAACAGTTTTTTTAATTCATTTCTTGCAAGTCTTTCGTCATCTATAATAATTGCTTTGTACATAATCAGATCGTTTTGAATGTTATAAAATTTCTGCAACTGGCATTATTATTTTTGATTCTACCATGTTGTTTTCTATATTTTTTATTTCGAAATGAGCTTTTTTATCATACAGTAAATTTAATCTCTCCTGTGTACTTTTTATACCAAACCCCTCAGCACCCATAATTTCAGTTGTTTTTAATTTACCGGTATTTTTTACGGTTAGTTCATGGTGGTTGTCAACAAAGTGAGAACATATTTGTATAACACCACCATTAATATCTTTGCTTATACCGTGTTTAATTGCATTTTCAACAAGTGTCTGTAACATCATTGGTGGTATTGGCTGTGTGAGCGTATCTTCATCTATATCAAGCTTTATCCTCAACCTTTCCTCAAAGCGCATTTGCTCGAGTGCCAGGTAATCATTTACTATATCAAGTTCCTGTTTTAGCGGTACGGTCTCCTGTTTTTCTGCCTTCAGGCTGCTGCGCAAAATATTGCTCAGTTCTGTAATGGCAGATCTTGCCCTTCTTGGGTTTTCATCAACCAATGCACGGATACTGTTCAATGCATTAAAAATAAAATGAGGATTTATTTGAGATTTAATGGTTTTTAGTTCAAGCGATTTTACCATTCCTTCAAGGCGTAGTTTATCCAACTGGTCTTTTCTAGTTTTGTCCACATAATGCCACACAATATAAATAAGCAACCAAATGGATAATAGAATAATATTAAAAACCATTCCGCCAAAGTTTCTTCCTTTACGTTGTTCTTCAAACTTCCAGTTATTGTTTTTATCTCTAAACCAGCCGGTGGCTTTTTTAATCTTTAATACTGAAACATATTTTGTTGAATCCAGTACCCCATTTTTTTCATACAGATAGTAATTGGTACCGGCTACATTCATTTCTTTTTCCAATAATGCTGCTTTGTTTTTCCGCTCATTGATTTCGTATTTTTCAAAAGTGTTGCCGGGTAATTCGATTAACAACTGCGAGCCATAAAACGACAGTACTGCGGTAACACTTATACTTGTTACAAAAGTGACGAAGATTTTTTCAGGCGAAAAACTTAACCACTTCAATTTTTTTAAAACAAATCTTAATCCATGGGTAACAACAATAAAACAGAAAAAATCTACAAAAAGAGAAAAGAAAAAAAGATTTCTTTTTATTTCAGGTGTAAGAATTGATTCCGGTGCAAACTGATAAGCTACGAATACCTGCAATAGTAACCAACCTCCCCAACCTGTAATCTGGCAAATCCAATATCTGGTGGTTCTCTTCATGCTTTACAAATTTATCTTCTCAAACCTACAAAGCAGTTTCTTACTTTTATTAATGGCAATATATAGGTTTAAAAGGTTTAAGTTTATTAATACATGTAATGACATTTTTTACAAGTTTCATAATTTCTGAATCTTCCGTGTTGATTTTTTACGAAGATTAATAATTCACTATTTTTACAAAATGGCCAATCCCAATTTAAACAACGATGCTAATAAGCAGACTCCTGCAGAAAAAGAGTTTGAAAATAATATCAGGCCAAGTGAAATTGCAGATTTTGCAGGGCAACCGCAAACAATAGAAAACCTGCGTATTTTTATTAAAGCCGCAAAACTTCGTGGTGAAGCATTGGATCATATTTTATTTCATGGCCCACCGGGTTTGGGTAAAACAACTTTAAGCAGAATTGTTGCAAACGAACTGAATGTAAGCATAAAAGAAACCAGTGGGCCTGTTATTGAAAAGCCCGGCGACCTTGCTGGGCTCCTCACCAATCTAGAAACAAATGATGTGTTGTTTATAGATGAAATCCATCGGCTAAGTAATGTGGTAGAAGAATATTTATATGCCGCCATGGAAGATTACCGGATCGATATTATGATTGACAGTGGCCCGGCAGCACGAAGCATACAGATTGATATAAACCCATTTACACTTATCGGAGCCACCACAAGAAGTGGATTGCTTACGGCTCCTTTGCTTTCCCGTTTTGGCATAAAAAGCCGGCTTGAATATTATGATGCCGCTACATTAAAAAATATTTTATTGCGCAGCTCAGGTATTTTGCAAACAAAAATTACCAGTGATGCTGCCGCTGAAATTGCAGGTCGAAGCCGGGGCACACCACGTATTGCAAATGGGCTTTTGCGCCGTGTAAGAGATTTTGCGCAGGTACTTGGTAATGGTGTAATAGATATGAATATTACAGACCATGCATTAAATGCATTAAATGTAGATGCTTATGGGTTAGATGAAATGGACAACCGAATTTTAGGTACCATTATCGATAAATTTAAAGGTGGCCCTGTCGGTATTACAACCATAGCCACTGCAGTAGGCGAAGAGCCCGGCACGCTCGAAGAAGTGTACGAACCATTTTTAATTAAAGAAGGTTTTATAATGCGTACTGCACGTGGCAGAGAAGCTACAGAAAAAGCCTATAAACATTTAGGAAGAACACCAAGAACAGGAATGGGAGATGGAATGTTGTTTGTCTAAATTTCTTGTTTGGGGCTGTGATTATTTTATCATTCTTCATCATCAATCCGCTGCCCGCCTACAACCTGCCTGCCGGCAGGCAGGTCTTTTGTTTGTTCCTCACAAAAGGATTTCCGGCTAAGCAGCGCAGCCGTTCATCAGTAAATCTTTTATTAGCTTTTACAGAAGCGGAGTGGAGTAATTTTATATCGACTAGTCAATTTAGTAAGCGACAACATTATAAAGGAATGTCGAGAATTTTATTAGCTGCATGCTGTCTAACATACAAATGCCAATTAAATTTTTTAAAAAAAATCACAATCCCTCAAAAGTGAGGTATAAATAGTTCTGATGAATTAATATCAAAAATCAGTAGGTTTAATTCTTAAAAGTCCAAGCGGTTGTGAGTTGTACAATTTTATCTCACATCATTACTCAACCTATCAAGTTTAAAATTTTCAACATAACTAGCCGCATTTTCATTAGATAAATGTGAATCAATGTAAGTAAGGTTATAACTCTTACGATTTGGACTCAAACTTTGAATGATAACATCTGCATCAAACCAGCCGTCAAGATTTGCGTATTGCCATAATTCACCCCATGAATTTTGGATTTTGAAAACATCTTTAAACTGTTTTGTCTCAGGGTCTATTACTTTTTTATATCCGCAAATAACTGCATCATGCCTTCCCTTAGAATTTGGTAGGGCGAAATGCCTGAATATAATTGGTTTGCCTTCAAACAAAATGTCTATTATTCTTTGCTTTTGTTCTGTTTTAGATAATGTAGAAATATTAGATTGACTGAAATGCAAATAATTTGGGAATTTATATCTACCGTTATTGCAAGAGAAGAATAGAGTCTTTAAAAATTTATTATAATCATCTTCTTTTAGAGCTTTTATAAGTGAAATTTGATTAGATGGTATACCCAATTTAGTAGATAGATCATCTGATAGCTGATCAAAATAACTTATATCCTTTTTAGCAACTAATAAATGGTTGTCATTGTAAATATTTTGAAAAAAGCTTACATTATCTTCGGATTCTTTTTTAATAAATCTTCATTGAATTTATTTTTATAACGCATGTTTAGGGGGATGTAATCTAAATTATTACACTCATTTGTATAAAAAAATCCTTTTTTGTCATAACCTATATTTAAGTCATTATAATCTTCTCCTAAGCGGTAATCACCCGCTTCATAGCCTCTTTCAAAATCAAATCTATCTGCTTCATCATCATAACTTCTTTTATTTCCACGAGTAAATACTTTCAAGCCAAAATAACTAATATCCAGTTTATCTGGAACTTTATTTTTATTAATAATGTTGTTATTATAGTATTGTTCGTAAGTAAAAATATTTTGTTGTATTACAGCACCCAACGCATATACCATACAAGAGCCAAATCCTGCCTGATCATGTATTTTAGGCATATTTGAAATTAAGACCTTGCTTCTTTTTAAAGGTTGGTACAATGTCTCAATCTTCGGAAAGTCAAAAGATAATTTTCGGTTTTCTAGGTCACCTAGTGTTATTTTTTCAATTTCAGTGGACCTGAAAACTTTAACACGTTCAGCTTCTAATTTTTCATATTTTAATAATGTCAACTTATCGTCATCTGTAGCAATGCACGAATTTTCATAACCTGTTTTCAATATTCTTCCTGTACCGGTGTTTTCATATACAATTTGATATGGTTCGGCTTTTGCAGGTAAGAAATAAGGGTTAGAAATATAATTCTGCGCATGCGCCGCCCAGTTTTCGTCTATCAGCACTTTATATTTTATCTCAGTTTTCCAAAAATCATTTTCTAAAAATGTTTGCAGCATCAAATGTTTTTCATTTTCATAATGGTTCAGCATAAATCCATGCTTATTACTTTTATTAAAGAAACCGTACATGCACATATTTTCACTGTCAAATAATAAATCTTTTTCAGACTTCCACTTTCATCGCAGGTAATCAGACTATAATTCAAGCGGTTGTTAGTAAAATCTTGAGTGTATATGTAAAATTTATTATTGGCGTACAGTAATTGAGGCACTTGTTGGTTGGTATTTCTTGTAAAATCCACATACTCTATAAATAGTATATAAGGTAGTTCAAAATAGGTAGCTTCATTTTCAAACCCAAATTTTATAGTAGTTTCTGCAAATTTTCTGTTTTTGTATCAGTAATAATTTTTGTTTTGTCGTAGCAATATTTAATAAACAACGAACTTATTTTTCTTCCTTCGGGGTCAAAGGGAGACACTAATAGTTCATTTGATTTGGTGAGGTTTAGTTGAGCTATATTTTTAACAAAGGCTTTATCAGAGTATACTTCTGCAGATTTTACTTTTCGTCCGTGCAATCTGCTATAATCGTAATTTAATTGATTGAAACTTATCTGCGGATCTGTAGAATTTATTTCTTTTTTTAAATCATCATATAATGTTTCATACTTAGGATTGCTATAGTCATTCAAAACAAATCCATCATTAGCAGGTAAATTATTATCCGTCTTAATTTTATTATTGTAAATAATGTACTTAAATCTTTGTTTAGTTTCGTTATTACATGATAAAAGAGCAAACACTTTATCTCCATTTTTTTCTAAGTCGAATTGTTCAAAATCTTTACCGCCAAAATTTACTTCTATCTCTTCAAGCATTTTACTTATTTTATCATTCCAATTTTCATTATCTAAATAATATCTTGGATAAAACCCCAAATAGTAGTCATCGGAAAGAATTTGGCTCTCCATTTTTCCATTTTCCGGATCGTAAGAGAAAAGTATATGGTTAATTTTTTCTTTATCTATTAAATCATATGCATAAATAAAAAATTTACCTTTTGTAAAAGCAAGTAAATGTGTTCGAATATGAGGCTTTTTTGCTCCATGAAATGTGTAGGGTAATTCAAAATAAATTGATTTAAAATTATCTTTCAAACCAAATCTAATCTTTGTCTCATAGAATTTCCAACCTTTAAAATCTTCGGTGAATTTTGTTGTGTCAACCTTTATTTTGAAATACAAAGGATAGTCCTCTGTCACTTTTTGTATTGTCATGCAATCTTTATCTGTTCTGTCAATTTCTTCTGGCGTTATTTTAATAATAGATTTATAGGAATAATTTATTTGACATAGCAATGTATTTGATAACAACATTAAAAGAAAACATAGTAATGCGTATTTTTTTCATTTTTAAGTTTTAATATAAATCCTAAAGAATTCTAGTATCACACCCAATAATAGATGTTTTAAAATATTAGAGAATAACCGAACATAGTTAAAATTAAATCTATAACTAAATGGTGAATTTTAAAAATAATACTCCATAAAATTTCCTCGACTTGGTTCCTAACACACAACCTATTCGCTTCAATCAAACTGTCTGTCTTGTCCTAAAATAGGTTTACTCAAATTAAGTTTCATCCCCCGCAACAAATCATTAATTTTTCATCAACTGGTAAAGTCATGTCAGCAAAAGCATATAGAACTTACAGCGAACTTATAGGGAAGTTATAGGGAACTGCCCACGTAGTAGAGCTACCAACAGGCCGTATACACTCCATTAAATTACCTGTATATTATTAATTCCCTCCATCCTTCTCGCCTAGCTAAATATTCATAAAAATACTCAAACAAAAGCCGAAAAAAATTCCTCTGCTCCCAATAGCCCCGATAGAAACGAATGCCGCTGCCTTTGAGCGGTAGCAGTGCATAGCGGGATTCAAATGCTGGTCAAAGTATTAATGCCCATGCTCCCAAAAATTATAAAAACGAAAAGGCTTCGAAATAATCGAAGCCTTTACTATCTTTTGTCTTTAATCTTTTGTCTAAAATCTTACTCCTGTTCCACTAATCTAAACCCGTTGCCATGTATGTTTACAATTTCAAGTTTTGGATCTTCTTTTAAATACTTGCGGAGTTTTGCAATGTACACATCCATACTTCTGCCATTAAAATAAGTATCACTTCCCCATATTTTTTTAAGTGCAGCTTCTCTCGGTAAAAGGTCATTTTTATATTCGCTCAACATTTTTAGCAACTCATTTTCTTTTGGAGAAAGTGTTTGAGTTTTACCGTTTACTATCAACTCTCTAAGCCTCGGATTAAAATGATATTTGCCCAAATCAAACTCGGCATTAGCTTCTTCTTTGTGCAACTCTTCGTTGCGTTTAAGAATTGCTTTAATTTTAAGTAGCAGCACATCACTGTCAAACGGTTTTGTTATATAATCATCTGCACCAAGTTTGTAACCTTGTATAATATCATCTTTCATTGTTTTGGCACTTAAGAAAAACAATGGAACATCGGGATTAATATCTCTAATTTCTTCTGCAACTGTAAAGCCATCCATATTCGGCATCATTACATCTAATAAACAAATGTCAAATTTTTCTCGTTGAAATGCAGCAAGACCAAGCCTTCCGTCTCTTTCAAGAATAACTTCGTAATCGTTTAATTCTAAATAATTTTTAAGAACCATACCAAGGTTGGTATCATCCTCACATAATAAAATTTTAGGTTTAACAGCTTCCATAACGTTGTAATTTATTTACAAATAAAATTAATTGATAATCAATACTGCTAATATAACACCTAATTTTTTGTTAACCTATTCGGGTTTATTAAACCTGGTATTTCAATGTTTTAATATTTTGTATTTATCTAAAATGCACTGTAAATGTTTATTTTATAAAAATGATAACCTGATATAATTATATTTTTTAGATAGAAATATGCTGGTTTAAATACCTGCATAAAATTAGTACCAACTCAAAATATTTTAATGTTTGATAGTAACTTTAAAAAAACTACGTATGCCAACCAAAGAAGAGTCTATACAGTCTATAAACGCAGGTTACACATTTAAAGGGTGAAGCGCTTGTTACATTGCTAAATAAAAAAGGTATACCAACACCACTTGCGCACACTATGTTGTGCAGTCCACGCAGCAGAATGGATATTCTTACACCGTAGGACGTAGAAGTAATAAATGCTAAAAATAAACTTGTAGCTAAATACAATGTTGATGTTGACAATGAAAGCGCTTATGAATTATTAAATGCAAAAATTCAGGAAGTTGCAAAAAATGTTTCAGCATCAAATACTGCGTCTGCTAAAAAGGTAAAAGAAGAGCTAAATGCTTTTGAAAAAATTGCAAATAATTCAATTGTAAAAAGTATGTTACGGACTGTGGGTAATGGAAGTGTACGTGCGTTTTTAGGTTCTTTAGGTTTGGGTGGACGAAGCAAAACGACAATAAGCTGGTTTTAATTTGCTTATAAAATTTTAAGGAGTTTGCATAAAATGTCTTTTTAAATATATAATATCACACTCAAAAAGATTTGTAGTATAATTCCTACAAAATAAATGTAAAAAAGTTTGTCTATATGTAGAAATCACGTATCTTCACTTTGGTTTTTCATAGGATATTGGATTTTAAAGCGGGACTAGATTTCTATCTTGGTCCCTTTTTTATGTTCTTTACTTAATTTATAACATATAATCTGTCTTTTACTTTAATGATAGCAACTCCTTTTCCTCATTTACAATTATTTCTTCGGCAATCAAAAAGGTTATTACCTGCCACAATGATCTTTGCCTCAGGGGTTTTAACTTTAAAATAAGCTGTTTGTAGGTCAGCTTTTCTATTTTAAGCAATTCAATAATTTTATCAGAAACAATTTTGAACTCTTCAGTACTCAGTTTTGCTTCTGTGTTATTTATACAGTTATCACAAATGCCACAGTCTGTAGCACTTCTTTCGCCAAAATAATTTCCTATGATTTTACTCCTACAAAAAGCAGCATTGGTTACATAGTTATTTATAGCTTTTGTTCTTTTGGTAGCTTCTGCTTTTCTTAAAGTCATAGCTGCGACATCTATAAAAAAATCATCATTGTACATTCTGTTTTTTAATAGAAATATCTGTGGTTTTTCATTTGTAGGTTTATAATCTATTATGCCTTTTTGGTGTAACTCCACCAGGCCTTTTACAATATCTCCATGTGGTATTTTAATAAATCCTGCAAGCAATTTTTCATAGATAATACAGGGATAATCAAAAATACCTTCGTACGATCTCAGTAGTCCTTTAATAATTTGTTCAAGTTTTGGATGCAGTATTTCAAATTCTTCCAGATCCGTTTTTGATGATTTAAATTCAACTGTACTTTGCTTAAACATCATTTCACTAAAGCTTATTAGTCCTTCTTGGCTCAGTGCCTGAATGCCGTAGGTAGCTTCTAAAATGTTTAATTTAAAATGCTGCGCAAAACTTGCGACGTCCATATCAAAGCTTAACCCTTCACCTGTTCCTGCCGCCACCTGCAGGTAATTCATCAATGCCAGGTAAATCATTTTTAATTTCACGAGCGATGGATACTTGGTTTCAATTTTATAAATGAGATCATCTGTTTCTTTGCTGCTGTGCAACAAAACTGCATAAGCTCTTTTTCCATCTCTACCTGCACGCCCGGCTTCCTGATAATAATTTTCCAGACAACCAGGCACATCATAATGAACTACCACTCTTACATCAGGCTTATCTATGCCCATTCCAAAAGCATTGGTAGATACGATTGTTCTTGTTTTATTAATGATCCATGCATCTTGTTTTGCTGTACGCTTTTCGCTGGGAAGACCTGCATGATAAAAATCTGCTTCTACATTATTCATGCGCAACAGTTCTGCTACAACAGTTGTTTGTTTTCGGCTTTTGCAGTACACAATTGCAGCACCTTTTACATTTTGTAAAATCGCCAGCAATTTTGTTTCTTTAGATGCCGGCTTAAAAACACTGTACGATAAATTAGGTCTTGCAAAAGATTGTTGAAACCTGTTGTGTTCTTTATGAAAAAGCAGGTTGCTGCAAATGTCATTTTGTACGTTGATAGTTGCTGATGCTGTTAATGCAATGATTGGAACCTCCGGCAGCTCTTCTCTAAGGTTTGCAATGCGAATGTAAGATGGTCTAAAATCGTATCCCCATTGGGATATACAATGCGCTTCGTCTACAGCTATCAGCGAGGGTTTTAATGCAGGTAAATATTCTAAAAACAATTTTGTTTCTAAACGCTCAGGAGAAACGTATAAAAATTTATAATTGCCAAATGCTGCATTCTGTAAGGTTTGCTTTACCTCCACAAATGACATTCCCGAGTATATGGAAAGTACACCGATCCCTTTCTTTTTTAAATTCTCTACCTGGTCTTTTATGAGTGCTATCAGCGGACTAATCACCAAACACAAACCCTCATTCATCAATGCAGGAATTTGAAAGCATATAGATTTACCACCGCCGGTAGGTAATACAGCAAGCGTATCTTTTTTTGCTAATACAGCATTAATGATTTCTTCCTGTAAAGGCCTGAAAGTTTCGTAACCGTAATATTTTTTTAGGGTTTCCTGGGGAGACATTTAACTGTTGTGTTAACTCTTTTTATAAAATTAAATCATTCAGGTTTTAAAATTTAAAATGGATTTAAAATTACTGCCAAACCTTAAATTTTAAAAAATTTTAATCTACCTTCTTTACAAACAACCTCACCGAATTTACTGCCAAAACAATATCGCTAAAACCCATTGCCAGTGCGGCAAGTGTTGGAGTAAGCAAGCCAAAAGCAGCAATAGGCAGCGCAACAATATTATAAATAAAAGCCCAGAATAAATTTTGCTTTATGGTGAGGTAAGTGTGTTTTCCCAAGCCCAATGCAAGAGGCAAATTTTTAATACCGCTGTTCATTAAAATAACATCTGAGCTTTGCATGGCAATATGAGATGCATCACTTAAAGAAATGCCCAACGTGGCTTTTGCAAGTGCCGGCGCATCGTTGATTCCATCACCCACCATAGCAGTTGGTACAGCATTATTTAATGCCGCAATTTTTTCCATTTTTTGTGTAGGTGTCTGTTCGGCATATACTTCATCAATACCAAGTGTAGCTGCAATTACATCACATTTATGCTTTAAATCGCCACTCAGTAAAATAGTCTTTATATTTTTTTTATGAAGAGATGCTATTACTTCTTTTGCTTCATGCCTTATTTCATCCTGAACATCTATCCACCCAATTTCACTTCCATTTTTAAATACATAAATATTGTGCTGTTGTAAAGTCACCTGGTTTTCTTTTAATAATTTAAAAGATCCTGCTTCAAAATTATTGCCCCCTGCATCTGTAGCTTTTATACCAATCCCTTTTATTTCTTCAATGCTTTTCCAGCTTATTGGCTGGTTCATTTTCCACTCTGTGACAATTGTTTTAGCTATTGGGTGATTGGAAAATTTTTCAAGTGAAAAAACTATTCTTTTAAACTCCGCTTCATTAATTGAGCTTGTAAAATCAGTTATGGTAAACTTTCCCGTGGTAAGTGTTCCGGTTTTATCAAACACAACCTGCTGTATCTTTTTAAAAGACTCCAGCGCACTGGCATTTTTAAAAAGTATTCCGAGTTTTGCAGCCCTGCCAAGCCCAACTGCAATAGCAGCGGGTGTTGCAAGTCCCATAGCGCATGGGCATGATATTACTAAAACAGCAATTGCCCGCATCAAAGAATCACCACTCGATATATTAAATGCAAAAAAATTCACCAAGAAAGTAAGTGCAGATAATACTAAAACGGTGGGCACAAATATGGCACTTATTTTATCTGCAAGTTTTTGCATTGGTGGCTTTTCGGCCTGAGCCTGCTCCACCATTTTTACAATACCTGAAAGTACTGTGTCTTTTCCTGAGGCTGTAACCTGTGCTTTTACAAGCCCATCTTCAATAACGCTTCCTCCAATTAAAAAATCTTTTTTTGTCTTGGGTAACGGTAAACTTTCTCCTGTAATAATGGCTTCGTTCACAGTACAATCTCCCCACAATATTTTACAGTCGGCAGGCACCTGCTCACCGTTTTTTATTAATACAAGGTCTCCAGTTTTTAAATAAATATTTTCCACAGGAAAAACCTGCTCTTTGTGTTCATCATCAAAAGCAATCATATTGGCCATTAC
>JANLVW010000508.1:0-7681 GCA_031364205.1 Ferruginibacter sp. | reverse complement strand
CAATTCTTATTTTAGATGAAGCCACTTCTTCTGTAGATTCTGAAAGTGAAGGTCTCATTCAACAAGCCATTGATAAATTAATTGCAGGCCGTACTTCCATCGTTATTGCACACAGGTTAAGTACCATTCGCAAGGCAGATAAAATTTTGGTATTAGATGCCGGTGTTGTAAAAGAAATTGGCAGCCATGCAGAGCTTATGGCAAAGCAGGGGCATTACTACCAGCTGCATAAAATGCAGTTTGAAAAACAGGTGGAAGCTGTGTAATTAAAAAATTATTTGGGCGTTCAGCAATTAGTTTTATTTCGACTTTTGTTCGGGCTTTTCGATACAAGTCCTCGTTTCGCTGCGCTCCACTTTGGGCTTTCCACTTCAATCCCGCCGCTCTTCAACTGAATATCAATTTTCAACTTTTATTATGCATTGTCTATAGCTGCAACTTTTTCATTGGCATAAAATCCAATATAAATAACAACAGCAAAAGCCATAGCAGCAGAAAGTAAAAACGTTGTTTTACTGCCGTATGCAAACCAAATAATACCTGCAAGGCTGCTGGCAAGCATTGTACAAATACTTTGAAAAGCTGAGTAAGTTCCTATAGCCGTAGCAGTATTTTCTTTCGCAGAAATATTGCTGATCCACGCTTTGGAAATACCTTCTGTAGCTGCTGCATATATTCCATATAAAAAGAATAAGCCGTAAAAATATATTGGTAAATCTGCATAAGCCATGCCTGCATAAACGATTGCAAAAACAAAAAGCCCTGTAATAAATATTTTTTTCAACCCGATTTTATCAGCCAATATACCTAGTGGGAATGCAAAGATAACATACACCAAATTGTAGAAAATATAAATGGTTATAATATTGGTATCATTTAGTCCTGCCTGTTTTGCTTTTAATAATAAAAAAATATCTGAGCTGTTAAATAAGGTAAAAACCAATAATCCAGCAACAAGTTTTTTGTATAAAACGGGGCTTTGTTTCCAATAACCTAAAAAAGAAAAAAAAGCAACTCTTGGTTTGTCAGATTTTACAATAATTTTTTTATCTTTTAATAATAACGAACATGTAACAGCAATAATACCAGGTATAAAGGCAATAAAGAAAAGTGTTCTATAATCTTCCGGGTGCCACTGCAAATACAGTAAAGCAAACAGTGGCCCAAGCACGGCCCCCAATGTATCCATTGACCGGTGAAAACCAAAAACCTTTCCTTTTGTTGCAGGTGTTGATTCGTCCGACAAAACTGCATCTCTTGCGCCGGTTCTCAAACCCTTTCCAACCCTGTCAACCGTTCTTACAAAAAATACCCAAACGGGTGCTACAAAAAATGCCATCAATGGTTTTGAAAGCGCACTTAAAGCATAACCCCATTGCACAAAAGGCATTCTTCTTCCGGTACTGTCAGATAATTTACCAAAATATCCTTTGCTCAGTCCGGCGGTTGCTTCAGCTACACCTTCCAATATTCCAATAAGCACAATAGAAAAACCAATACTCTTTAAATACAATGGCATTATCGGGTAAAGCATTTCGCTTGCAGTATCTGTAAAAAGACTTACTAATGATAAAATCCAGACTGCACGGGTAATAACTTTCATACTTAAAAGTATTATAAATAAAGCGTAACCTTTTTTGTTTTAATAATCCCTAATCTTTTTAATTTATCACTGCAAATTCTTCGCTAGTTTACTTTTTTATCATTTCAATTACAATAATGTATTTCTAAAAAGCGGCTCTACAGCTTAATGACTTATTTTAGAATTTTAATACTTTAACCGGTATTTATTAAAATTGATAACAATGACAGTTTTTTTATCCGGTAAAATCGAAAAAGTATACTCACATTTCAATTGAAAAGCACGTCTTTTCACTCATTCCCTCTCTTCAAATTTCTCTTTTACCTTTTCTGCCCTTATCTTTGCGGCAAAATTGAGGATGTATATGGTAACAAAACGCTTCAAATCATTGATAGTATTGGCTTTCAGTCTTTTTTTGATAATGGGTTCTACTTTTTCTTTTGCGCAGGATATTGCTCATGAAGGTAATGCAGAGCACAAAGAAGAAAAGCTTGATCCAGCCAAAATTATTATGGATCATATTAAAGATGACCATGAATTTCATTTTTTTTCTGTAGGTAATTTTCATGCCACTCTGCCATTGCCTGTAATTCTTTATACCGCAACAAAAGGGTTTTCTGTTTTCTCATCTTCACAGTTTGGTCACGAAGGGAACCGTATTATTTACAATGGTTATGAGTTAAATGAAAATAGAGAAATCACATCATCGGACGGCAGCAAGGTTTATGACTTTTCCCTCACAAAAAATGTAGTGCAAATGTTTATAGCCCTTGCAATACTTTTCTTTTTAATGAAAGGGATTGCCAATAAATATAAGCAGGGTATTGGAGTAACATCTGCTCCTAAAGGATGGCAGAATGCAATAGAGCCTGTAATTACTTTTGTAAGAGATGAAGTTGCTAAACCAAACCTGGGTAAGAAATGGCTTCGTTATATGCCTTACCTGCTTACGGTCTTCTTTTTCATATTAATCAATAATCTATTTGGATTGTTACCGGGTTCTGCAAATGTTACTGGGAATACTGCGTTTACAGCTGTACTTGGTATAATTTCTTTGATAGTAATTTTAATTAGTACAAATGGCCATTTTTGGGGTCATATTTTCTGGCCTCCAGGTGTGCCCATCTTTGTAAAAATTATTTTAATTCCTATTGAATTATTGGGTGTATTGGTGATTAAACCTGCTGCATTAATTATTCGTCTTTTTGCAAATATGGTTGCAGGGCATATTATCATTTTAAGTTTCATTTCGTTGATATTTATTTTTGGAGCTATGGCAAAAGGAGCAGGTTGGGGCTTTAGCCCAATTTCAGTTTTATTTACTGTATTTATTTATTTTATAGAATTATTGGTGGCATTTATACAGGCATTTATTTTTACCAATCTTACTGCCGTATTTATAGGGCAGGCTTTTGAGGGAGGTCATAGTGATGTTGATGGACACGAAGATGCGATAGTTATTTAGATCTAATACATTAAGACTTAAGACAAATGATTTAATACGATTTCGATTTCAAAAAATTGATTTAAGTTATCTTGATACTAACATCCTGGTACTAGAATCTCAACATTTTTTTTCACATATAAAACACAAGTATCATGACTTTGATGACTTTGTTAGCAGACGTACAATTGGGTTACTCACACTTTGGTGGTGCAGTTGGCGCAGGCCTTGCAGCAATAGGAGCAGGTATCGGTATCGGACAAATCGGTAAAGGTGCTGTTGAATCTATAGCTCGCCAACCGGAAGCATCCAATGACATTCGTGCAAACATGATCCTGACTGCTGCATTTGTTGAGGGTGTTGCCCTTTTCGCAGTAATCGCAGGTTTATTGGCTGTTTTAAAGTAAGCCTGATTTGCACACAAAACTTTACTGCATCTAAAGCAAAGGGCGGCGGATGCAGTATTTTTAAATTTTAGACATGAGTATTGAAATGTTATATAATCAATAAAAAAAATATCTTTCAGTACTTAAAACTTAATACTTAATTTTTAGAAAATGGATTTATTACAACCACACCTTGGTCTCTTTGTATGGATATTGCTGGCATTTATAGTAGTATTCTTATTGTTAAAAAAATATGCCTGGGGTCCTATATTAAAAGGGCTTGATGAAAGAGAAAATACCATTGCCGGTTCTATTGCATTGGCAGAAAAAGTAAAACTGGAAATGGTTCAGCTGAAAGGTGAGAACGAAGCATTGCTTGCAGCTGCCCGTGAGGAAAGAGCAACAATGATTAAAGAGGCCAAAGCAACTAAAGACAAAATGATTGCTGATGCAAAAGAAGAAGCTAAGATACAGGCTGCTAAAATATTGACAGAAGCCAATGCTGCTATACAACACCAAAAAATGGCTGCGATAACAGATATCAAAAACCAGGTTGGTAAATTGGTGGTTGAAGTAAGTGAGAAAGTTTTGAGAAGAGAACTTGCTAATAAAAATGAGCAGGAAACTTTTATAAATCAACTTGCGCAGGAAGTAAAGTTGAACTAAAATTAAGATATTAGATAAAGAAATGCAAATACGTTTAATGTTCTTCATCAGCAAATTATGACCAACCCACGTTTAGCTACCCGATATGCAAAAAGTTTATTAGATCTTTCTATTGAACAAAACCAGCTTGAGGCTGTATATGCAGATATGAAACTGCTTAAAGGGATTAACAAATCTAACCCTGATTTTGTAGCATTGCTGCGCAGCCCAATCATTACTGCTGATAAAAAAGATAAAATTTTAGATGCAGTAATTGGTAAAAATATAAGCCGGATCTCTATGTTGTTTATACGCTTGCTTACAACAAAAAAAAGAGAGAGCAACCTGCCTGAAATTGTAACTGCATTTTTGGAGCAATATAATAAATTGAAAAATATTCAGACAGTTAAACTGACAACTGCAACTCCTATAAGTGAAGAATTAAAAAACAGTATTATAGCCAGAGTAAAATCTGCTGATAGCTCTGCTATTGAAATTGAAACTGCTGTTAAAGAAGAATTAATTGGTGGTTTTAAACTGGAAATTGGGGGTACCTTAATCGATGCGAGTATTTTACATGACTTAAACAACATTAAGAAGCAATTTTTAAACAACGACTACATTAATAATATAAGATAATAGTTACAAAAGTCAGTAACAAAAAGAGTAAAGTATACACTTTGCTCTTTTTGTATTTATAAATAGGTCTTTATTTTGGCTTTTAATTTTTGCTTGTACTTATTATTTACCCTGACGAATTTTTACCTTGTCAATTTCTTACTTCCTTTTCTAAAACGAGTTGGTGGCGGCGTAGGAAGAGGAGGGGGTGGTGCCAACATTTCATTCTCCTGCATAATTACAGGAGTAGGTGGAGCTGGCGGCGGCGGTGGCGGTGCTAACATCTCGTTTTCTTCCATAATTACCGGAACGGGTGGAGCTTGTGGCGGTGGTGGCAGTATTGGTGATAGTTCTTCCTCAAATATCACCGGCGGTGATGGTGGTACAGGGGGCAGAGGAGGCGGTCTTTTGTTTTTACTTTTTTTAACGATGGATGGATTAACTTTTACTGTATTAGTGTTGCCTGATTGGGCATAACCATAAGTGCCTATTGCGCCAGCAAGTACAATTACCATTATTTATTTCATAAATTTTAATTTTCAATAGGATGCGTATACCTTTTTATTCCATAGTATTTTCATAAATTAATTCTATTTATTAAACTAAATTGAAAATTAGTAGTCAATCTAGTTCGTTTTTAAAAATTGCAATACTTTTAAACTTATATGCCCTTACCACAAGATGATATTGAATTGCTCCTGCAGTTTAAAAATGAAGCTACAAAAGAGCGAGCTTTTACTGCTATTCTAAAAAAATACCAGGAAAAACTGTATTGGCATATTCGTAGAATGGTTGTGGAACATGAAGATGCAAACGATGTATTGCAGAATATGTTTGTGAAAGCGTGGAAGGGTCTTGAAAATTTTAGAGAAGACAGCCAGTTATTTACCTGGTTGTACAGAATTGCTACAAATGAAAGTCTTACTTTTTTGGAACAGCAAAAAAAACGCAGTACGTTTTCTATAAGTGATGAGGAAAGTGGGCTAAGTAATAAAATAAAAGCTGATACCAATTTTGACGGCAATAAACTGGAGTGGAAATTGCAGCTTGCTGTACAGAAATTACCCGAAAAACAGAAGGCAGTTTTTAACCTTAGGTATTTTGAAGAAATGCCATATGCGCAAATGAGCACAGTTTTGGAAACGAGTGAGGGTGCTTTAAAAGCAAGTTATCACCATGCAGTAAAAAAAATAGAACATTACATTTTAAATAATTAAACGATTAACCAATAAGCCGGTCAAAATATTGATGAATAACAGAGAAGACATATCAACTGAAATTAATGGAATTAGTAAGACTTTAGGATCTATACCTTTTATAAATGTTTTTACTGTTGATGCGAATTATTTTCCCTCTCTTGCTCAGGTAATAATAGCAAAGATTTATGAGGAAGATTCTTTCGATTCTTTAAATAATTTTTCAGTGCCCGATGGTTATTTTGAAAGTTTGGCGGGTAATATTCTCACAAAAATACATGCACTTGAAAATGATGTTACTGTTGAATTGAAAGGAATATCATCTTTAATTGCAGGTATTGAAAACAAAGAAACTTATACTGTTTCTGAAGAATATTTTAATAGTATTACTTTTTCAAACAATAACCGGAAGTCTGCAAAAGTTGTAACCATCAATAAGCCGAGTTTATTTTTTAAATATGCGGTTGCGGCCGTAATTACAGGTTTGTTGGGTTTAAGTATTGTAAATATTGTTGATAAAAATAATACAGAGAACAGTATTAAAACAAACCTAGAAACTATTACCGGCACAACCAACTCGAATACTGTTTTAATGAATGCCAGTTTTGATGAGGCTTTGCAAAATGTTTCAGATAATGAGATTGAACAATATTTACAAAAAAGCGGACATGATGTAAACGCAGCATTGGTTGCATCCTCCACCGACGATGTAGAGAAATTACCGGAGGCCACAGATTATTTACTGGATGAAAACGTATTAGAGAATTACTTAAAAGAGAATCATCTTAAAAATTAAGAAAATGAAAAAAATTATATTATATATTTCTTTTGTGCTTGCAGCGTTTACCACATCTGCGCAGGCAGTTTCAGAAGAAGTGCAGGTAAATCAGAAAAAAGAAGAAAAAATTAAAGCGCTTTACATAGCCTATATTTCTCAACAACTATCTCTTACACCAACCGAGGCTGAAAAATTTTGGCCTGCACATACACAATACGAGGCAGATTTACGGGCAATAAACAAGGGGGAATTAAATGAACTCGACAGGCAGCAGGCAGTATTAAATGTTAAGAAAAAATACCAAAATAATTTCAATAAAATTATTGGTAACGAGCGTAGTAATAACTTTTACAGACAGGATGCAGAATTTAGAAAAAAGCTTGTTGATCGTTTAAAACAGATGAGACAGCAAAGTAATAACACTAATAATATTAATAACCACCGGGCTCCAAAAAATGGCAGGCTAAGAATACAATAAATATTTACTTACTGATATTATCACTTCTGTAAAAAAGGAGTTTTTATATCATGGTAAAATAAAAATGTCCAATGTTCTTTTTGTGCCTGTTCCCACCACAGCGTGCGAAGCTCCATAGATTTTTTCCCATCAAAATCATATTTGGCAATAAACCTGCTTTTCATTTGTTGGAACTGGGGGGCTACATCACCACCAAAGAATATTTTCTCACCATCCTCTTCAATCATAAAGGTTTGGTGAAAAGGGCAATGTGCGCCTGTAACTTCGTAAGAAATATATTGATCTATTTTGCCACTGCCTTCGGTAAAAATTACGTTATCTGCACTGGTTAAAATTTCAAATTCTTTAGTTGTATAAGATGGTGCACCTTTTTCATTTGCATAATCAAACTCATTTTTATTTACATAATAAGTTGCCTGTGGAAAACTTAAAAAGTGGTGATTAAGAATTTTATCTTTTTTACAAACTCCACCTGAATGATCTTTATGTAAATGAGAAAGTAAAACTTTGGTTACATCCATTGGATCAATGCCACTATTTATTAAATTTTGATG
>JANLVW010000444.1:0-1171 GCA_031364205.1 Ferruginibacter sp. | reverse complement strand
GTTTTCTCTGCCACAAGTCTTTTATTATCAATAATTTTTTTTAAGGAAAGCCACACCTGGTTGGGGTTTACAGGTTTAATAAGGTAATCACTTATTTGGCTGCCAATAGCTTCATCCATTATATTTTCTGCCTCATTTTTTGTTATAAGCACAACCGGTATCGTACTGTTAACTTCCTTAATCTGTTGTAATGTTTGCAAGCCTGTAATACCCGGCATACTTTCATCCATCAACACCACATCTACAATATTTTCTTTTACATATTCAACCGCATCAAAGCCATTTGTTTTGGTAGCAATTTCATATCCCTTATTTTCTAAAAACATTATCTGAGATTTTAAACTTTCAATCTCATCATCAACCCAAAGTATTTTTGCTATGTTCATATTTCATTTTATTTATTTGGGGCTTTCATCATTAGAAAGTATTTCAACATTTGTTCGGGCTATCCCCGTCCGAACGGTGTTCATCCGGGCGGGCATTGCTATCTTTTTTGTGAAGACACAAAAAAGGATATCCATTTCTATCCCGCAGCTCTTTATCATTTTATCCCTCTCAACATTTATTTAAGGGATTAAACTGCAAACGACCTTTTATACAAATATAATTTTTAAAAAATATGGAAGGCAAGTTTGTTAATGTTTATTTTTCTTTTAACATTAAATATCCCCTATAATTTTCGATAAAATATAATTTCACTAAGTTTGAATAAACCATCAAAAAATGGAGGAACTGTAGTACACATTCACCATTAACAACGAGTATGCCATCCCTGTACCAAAAAAATTTTTATTAGATCAAGCCACTGAAGTTTACAACGACGAAATCTCTGAATAGCAGAGGCAAGAAACTTTACTATGCACTAAACAAATAAATTCAGATCAATCTACAATGTTATCGTCATAAGATTTTTAAAATAGCATTGAAGCAGATTATAAATAATTTTATTTCTTTAAACAATTCCTAACTAAATACATTCATGCCTTTTCACAAAATAATTAATGATCCTGTTTACGGTTTTCTAACAATCGATGATGAACTTGTTTTTAGCATAATTGCACATCCTTATTACCAGCGCCTGCGTCGCATACAACAAATGGCTATGGCGCATTTGGTTTATCCGGGAGCTGTACATACAAGGTTGCATCATTCCCTCGGTGCATATCATCTT
>JANLVW010000341.1:0-4416 GCA_031364205.1 Ferruginibacter sp. | reverse complement strand
AATCGGGCATTATACCCAAACTTACCTTAAAACTACTCTTTCCCATCGAAACTTCTCGGGTTTTTGTAAAAGTAAGTTTCTCCATTTTGTTTGTCTGCGCAATTATATTTTCTATGTATTGAATAATTTTATATTCACCTTCGTAATTTATTTTATCTGCACCATCCGTTGGTTTGTGGTAATCTTTGTGGCCACCAGTAAAGAAAAACAAGACCGGAATATCTTTTTTGTAAAAAGAAGTATGGTCGCTTGGTCCGCTGCCACTGCTGTCTGCATTTATTTTGAAATAAACATCTTTTGAGTTGATGATTTTCCCCCATGTTGGTGACGTGCCATAACCACCAATTGTAAGTCCATGTGTGCTGTCCTTTAACCTTCCCACCATATCCATATTTATCATGTAGTTCACAGTTTTTAAATCGAGCCCTGCATGATCTGTAAAATATTTTGAACCAAACAGTCCAAGCTCTTCTCCCGAAAAAGCAATAAACAAATAATTGTATTTTTTATAGGAAGATTTTTTAATTTTCTTGGCAAGTTCAATAAGTGCAGCTGTGCCACTTGCATTATCATCTGCTCCATTGTGTATCATAAGAATACTGCCGGTATATAATGAATTATGATCTTCGCCATAACCAAGGTGATCGTAATGCGCTCCAAGTATAATTGTGTTGGTTGCTTTGTTATTAATGTACCCAATAACATTATGGCCAAATTTTGTTTTAGCGGAAATAGAAATTGCTAATGTTACTGCCTGAAAATCTTGGGTTAAAGTTTTTCTTAAAAAATCTTTTACATAAATAACGGAAATGGATAGCTGAGGTATTTTATCTTTTTCATCAAATTTTAAATCATCTTTTATGGTACCGCTGTTACTAAATATTACGAGTTTTTTATTTTTTGAAATCTGATCATTGCAAACACTAAGAATTTTTTCTTTTAAATCGAAATGCGGATTGTTTTGATTTTCTTTTAATAAATCTGCTAAATCAAAAAAAGCAACGTCTTTTTTAATTTTTTCTAATTTTGTTTCTGCAAGGTTACCTGAAAAGGCAAAAGGAAAATAATGTTCATTTGCCGAGTAAGCAATATCGCCAATTATAAACGATATGTTTTGTCCAATTTCTCTGCCTTCATTTACTTCAAACTCTTGAACGTAATTTTTATTGGCTGTAAAAGTTTGCAGATCAGCTTTTCTAAATTCATTTTGTATAAATTCATACGCCAGTTTTTCTCCTGCTGTTCCTGTGCGTCTGCCTTCTAGTTTATCGTCTGCGAGATAATTAATATTCTTTTTTAGGGATGCAATTACGGTGGCATTATTTTCTTTTTTATTTTGCGCCTGCACAATAAATGATGAACAAAATAATGCAATTAAAAAGTAGGTTGACTTCATAATTTATAAGTTGGTTACAAAGATATTTAATGATGTTGGGGTTGCTGAAAAATATATTATTTGCTTTTTAAGAAATGATACTACTATGCAGCTTACATTCTAATCTGTGTAAATCCGAAAAATCTGTGAGTGGTTAAGGCTCTCAGATGTGCACAGATTTTCACAGATTTTTGTTTACTCCATGGATAAAAGTTGAAAAAAGATTAAATGCCAAAGAGCGACGGGATAGAAGTGGAAATCTTTTTTGTTTCCGCAGGAACAAAAAGATTGTAACGGATAGCCCGGACAACCGTTGAGAAAAGAACTCTTGCTGAGCGCCAAAATCTTCCTGTTTTTAAACCTTTATATTTGCAGCCTTAAGAAAAGAAGATATGTTTAACAACCGCACCAAAATAAAACAACTGCTGGAAGGCGACAAAGCCAATTTTGAAACAACGGTAATGGGCTGGGTTCGTACATTTAGGAACAACCAGTTTATTGCCTTAAACGATGGCAGTACCAACAACAATTTACAGGTAGTTGCTACCCTTGGTTTGCTGGATGATGCTACCTTGAAACGCATAACTACTGGCGCTTGTATAAAAGCAACGGGAGAAATTATTGAATCGCAGGGCAAAGGCCAAAGAGTTGAATTAAAAGCAACGGCCATAGAAATTTTAGGCGATAGCGATGCAGAAAAATTTCCTTTACAACCTAAAAAACACAGCTTGGAGTTTTTGCGGGAAATTGCTCACCTGCGCATGCGTACCAATACTTTTGGCGCCATTTTTAGAATACGCCACAGCCTATCTTTTGCAGTGCACAAATTTTACAACGACCGTGGTTTTGTTTGCATGCACACACCTATTATAACTGGCAGCGATGCGGAAGGGGCCGGCGAAATGTTTAAAGTAACTACGCTTCCGCTTGATGGTACTGCGGCAAAAAATGATGATGGCAGCATTAATTACAAAGAAGATTTTTTTGGAAAAAGCACCAACCTCACTGTAAGCGGGCAATTGGAAGGGGAACTTGCTGCTATGTCGTTCAGCGATATCTATACTTTCGGACCAACGTTTCGTGCAGAAAACAGCAACACCACAAGGCACCTTGCAGAATTTTGGATGATAGAACCCGAAGTGGCTTTTAATGACCTGGAAGATAATATGAACCTTGCTGAAGACTTTATAAAATACATTATAAAGTATGCAATGGATAACAATGCAGATGATCTTGTTTTTCTTGCACAGCGTTTGGAAGAAGAAGAAAAACAAAAGCCACAAAACGAACGCAGCGAAATCGGCTTGATGGACAAATTAAAATTTGTGGTGGACAATGATTTTGTTAGATTGACTTATACAGAAGCGATAGAAATTTTACGGGAGAGCAACCACAATAAAAAGAAAAAATTTCAATACATAATTGAAGGCTGGGGAACAGATTTACAAAGTGAACATGAAAGATACCTGGTAGAAAAACATTTTAAGAAACCGGTCATTCTTACGGACTATCCGAAAGAAATAAAATCGTTTTACATGCGCCAGAATGATGATGGAAAAACAGTGGCAGCCATGGATATTTTAGCTCCGGGTATTGGCGAAATTGTAGGCGGCTCACAAAGAGAGGAGCGGCTTGATAAATTGTTACAACGGATGGAAGAAATGCATATTCCTGTGGAAGAAATGAATTTTTATTTGGATACTCGTCGTTTTGGTAGTTGTCCGCACGCAGGCTTTGGGCTTGGGTTTGAGCGGTTGGTTTTATTTGTAACTGGCATGACAAATATCAGGGATGTCATTCCTTTTCCAAGATATCCGAAGAGTGCCGCGTTTTAATTTTGAAACTCGAAGGGGTTTAACACGCGGATTTCTTTAACACGAATGGCACAAAGTTTTTTCATAAAGCACACTAAATGATTTTTTACTTAGTGTGCTTTATGTTGCATTTCCTTTGTGCACGTTGTGTTTAATTGCCATTTGTGTTGTATTTTAGTTTTCAATCACTCATCAATTACTTATATCTTTTCTTTAAATATTTAACTTTTTTAGACACAGGAAATAAAACCGCTAAAATACCTTGATTATATACTAAACCCATTAGATCTGTTGCGCACCAAAAAGTACTGCAGGTAAATCCTACTGCGGTTCCTTTACGCACAGAACCTGAAGAAATTATAATGACGGTTTTTGAATATGACAAAGAAAAGGTAGCAAAACACAGCTTAAAAAAAATAGAGGCGGTTTATCCTTTTATACAATCTCCTTCTGTAACATGGATAAATATTGATGGGCTGCGAAAAGAAGATGTAGAAAATGTTTGCGATCATTTCGGCATTCATCCATTGATTGCTGAAGATATTTTGAGCATTGGTGAGCGCCCAAAGATGGGTGAAATAGATGGGTTGATGTACTGCTTGCTTAACATGCCTTCTTTCAACGAAAAAATTTCTGCTGTTGAAACAGAACAGATACGTATTATTTTAGGAAACAATTTTGTAATAAGTTTTCAGGAAGATCCGTTTAATGATCCTTTTAATCCGTTAAGAGAGGAATTAAAAATTACGGGCAGTAAAGTCCGTCAGAATAATGCAGATTTTCTATTTTATTCTCTGCTGGATTATATAGGGGATAATTACTTTATTGTGATGAAAAAAATGGTTGAAAAGATTGAGTTGCTGGAAGAAGAGATCATTAAAAATCCAAACAACAGAGGCCTGGTAAAAATAAATATGATCAGAAAAGAACTGATTTTGCTTAAACGCAGTATTGCTCCGGTAAGAGAATTAGTAAGTGGAATTTTGCGCAGCGAAAGTGATTTGATAGAAGAGAAAACAGAAAAATATTTTAAGGCTGTTTATGACCATATTATACAGGCAAATTACCTCTCGGAAAACTACAGAGATATGATGATTATCTTTCAGGTTTTATATTTAAGTAATGTGAATCTTAGAATGAATGAGGTAATTAAAGTGATGGCTGTAGTAACATGTTTGCTTGCACCTGCAACAGTTATTGGTGGAATTTTCGGGATGAACTTTGATT
>JANLVW010000308.1:0-1926 GCA_031364205.1 Ferruginibacter sp. | reverse complement strand
TACACCGCTTGGTGATGTTGCCGAAACCAAAGCTATATTAAGTGTGTTTGGTGAGCATGCTTACAAATTAAATATAAGCTCAACTAAAAGCATGACCGGCCATTGCCTTGGTGCTGCCGGTGCCTTAGAAGCATTGGCTTGTATACTTGCTCTTACTAAAGATATTGTTCCGCCTACTATCAATCATTTTACTGATGATCCGGATCTGGATCCAAAACTTAATTTTACTTTTAATAAAGCCCAGCACAGAACAGTGAACGCTGCACTCAGCAATACTTTCGGTTTTGGCGGGCATAATGCGAGCATGATTATTAAAAAGTATAAAGCCTAAAAGTTTTTTTAATAAAGGATATTTTATATAAACATATTTTATTTTTAATTTAGCATTTTTGTTGTCCAAACAAAAACGCAGCAATGGTCAACATCTTTGTGTCACACACTTGTGCGGCAAATCTTTGCTCAAATTTAATTATGCATTTTATATAACATCATTGATATTATATTTTTATATCTAGAAGTATCTCATTCAAAACAATATATTTTTTTAAAGTTTATCATTAAAAAATTTACCACTAATTTTAATAAACTTTTTTTATCAAAAAAACATTAAAATATTTACGGGGATTATTTATTGGTGAGCCTGTAACAAAAGATTTTAAAAAACAATTAAACAATGTAACGGGTTTTAAACCCGGCAATATACAATTGTATAAAACTGCTTTGAGCCACCGTTCCATGAGAGAAGGTGCAGATGAAAACAATGAGCGCTTGGAGTTTTTAGGTGATGCCGTGCTTAGTTCAATTATTGCTCATTACCTTTTTAGAAAATACCCATATAAAGATGAAGGGTTTTTAACTGAAATGCGCAGCAAAATGGTGAACAGGCAAAAGCTTAATGAAATTGCTGTGAAGATGGGGCTTAAAAAAATTACCATTTACAATAAGCTTGACAATGCTTTAAAAACGTCACAGATATTTGGCAATACTTTGGAAGCCTTGATTGGCGCCATTTTTTTAGACAAGGGCTATAAAAAAACCCAGCTTTGGGTAGAACAATATATCATACACAACCACATGTTTACAGATGACCTTGAAGCCATTGAAATAAACATAAAAAATAAACTCTACGGTTGGGCTAACAAAAATGGAAAATTATTGGAGTTTACAATAGTTACAGAATCATTTGAAAGTGGCCGGAGATTGTTTACCATTGGCGCCACTATCGATGGCCAGGTAATTGCCGAGGCAAAAGGATTTAATAAAAAAGATGCAAGCCAATTAGCTGCATTTAAAGCGGTGGAAACTTTGGGCTTGTAAGATGATCAACGATAAACCTGTTATATGAAATTTGGAATATTAGGAAGTGGTAGTTGGGGTACAGCAATAGCAAAAATATTAACTGATAATAATAATACAATTTGGTGGTGGAACAGGAGTGATGCAGCTATTGCGCAATTTAAAATTAAAAGCCACAATCCTCAATACCTTACTGCTGCCTGTTTTGATATAAATAAACTTCATTTGACCACAAATGTTGAAGAAGTTATTGAACAGTCAGATGTAATTATTATTGCGATTCCATCTGCTTTTACTAGCGAAGTATTATCAACGCTTCCAAAAAATATCTTTGAAGGCAAAAAAATTATTTCAGCCATAAAAGGAATTTTGCCGGAAGAAAATGAATTGCTGAATGACTTTTTATTAAAAAACTTTTGTGTACAAATGCAGGACTATTTTGCACTGCTTGGTCCCTGCCATGCAGAAGAAGTAGCAGCAGAAAAATTATCGTATTTAACTTTTACGGGTGTAGATGAAGAAGCAACAGCACAAATTGCAAACTTTTTTAAAACTGATTATTTAAATACCGTCACCAATAAAGATATTTATGGTGTGCAGTATGCAGCGGTATTAAAAAATATTTATGCA
>JANLVW010000070.1:0-2037 GCA_031364205.1 Ferruginibacter sp. | reverse complement strand
TGCTAATTGCATTCTGTATGCTTTTTCTGTTTAGGTCGTTCAGGATATTGCTCTGTTCGCTTATTCCTAATATTATTCCTCTACTTGTTACTGCAGGGATTATGGGATGGGCGGGTGTTGCCCTAAAACCATCTACAGTTTTAATTTTTAGCGTAGCATTGGGTATTGCTATTGATATTACCATCAGGTTTCTGGTAAATTACAAACAGGTATTACCCGAACATGGCAATGATGTTCCCTCTGCTGTAAAAAGTACTATTCACCAAACAGGATTAAGTATTATTTATACATCGCTTGTGCTAACAGCAGGGTTTATTATATTTTGTGCAAGCAGTTTTGGTGGCACATTTGCGCTTGGCTGGCTTACATCAGTAACCTTACTAACCGCTACCATAACCAACCTGGTTTTATTGCCGGTGGTAATTTTATTACTGGAGAAACGAAAATTGCTAAAATAATTTACCAATAATTTAACATTGATTAGGTTTTGCTATATATTTGGCTTGATTTATTAAACCAAGCATATGAGAAAAATTATAATGACCATTATGGTCTCGCTTGCATTTTTGTTACATGCAACAGCTCAAGACCGAACAATTTCCGGAAAAATAATAGATGAAAAGGGAGTGCCGGTAGATGGAGTGTCTGTTCTGTCTTCTGATAGTAAAAACGGAACAAAAACCAACAACGGTGGTATGTTCACCGTATCTATCTCTAAAAATACAAAATCTTTGTTGTTTAGCAGCGTAGGCTTTGAAGCACAGCGGGTAAACATTGGTTCTCAAAATAATATAGAAGTTACTTTAAAAGCAACTGATACGAAACTAGATGAAATTGTTGTTGTGGGATATGAAACCCGAAGAAAGAGAGATTTATCTGCACCCATGAGTACTGTAAAGGGATCTGACATAGCAAACAAACCTGTGGGTGCATTCACAAATGCCCTTCAAGGTCAAATGTCCGGTGTTCAGATAAATTCTTTTAATGGTGTACCCGGAGGCGCAATTAATGTAAAAGTTCGTGGAGCAGCGTCAATAGCTGCCGGTGCTGGCGGAAACGTTAGTCCTTTGTACATTATTGACGGTATTCAATTGGTGTCACAAAATACTAATGGCTTAGGCATTGGTAATGGATTTGAAGGTACAATTTCTTCCAGCTTATTAAACGGTATAAATGCAGATGATATAGAAAGTATTGATGTTTTAAAAGATCCTGCTACAGCATCCATTTATGGCGCACAGGCTGCAAATGGAGTCGTAATCATTACAACAAAAAAAGGAAAACAGGGAAAATCAAAAATAAATTTTAGCACTTACCTGGGTTTTAGTAAGGTTATTAAAAGGCTTGATGTGTTAGATGCTACACAGGCTGTGCAATTAGGCTATGAAGCAAATGTAAATCGTTACGGACCCACAGCTGCAAATACAATAAATTTTTTGACGGCAACCGGTGGTACAGTAAAAAATGGTATGGTGGATCCTATAATTAACACTGACTGGCAGAATTTGGGATTTAGGCAGGGGTTCGTAAGAAATTATGATTTATCTATTAGTGGGGGTAATGAAAAAACAACATTTTTAATGTCTGCTGGTTATAATAAAATGGAAGGCCATGTGGTAGCATCAGACTTTGAAAAAGGATCTTTTAGGTTAAATTTAGACCACAAAGTTGACAGTAAGCTTTCGGTAGGGGCTACTTTATCGCTAAGCAGTTACACCCAAAATGGTGTTTTAAATGGCGGTAGTTTCGGAAACCCCGCTAGAAGTTCTTTCTTATCTTTTCCAACAAATACCCCTTATTTGGCTGATGGTATAACCTATCGCCGACAAGGTGCTGGTACATGGTTTGGTGGTATTGATAATTTTCTTTCTTACACAGAAAATGATATTAATTTGTCTAATACCAAAAGTTTGGTTGGGGGTATTAGACAAATTAATATCATTTTCTGTGTAAGAAAGAAAATTATCAATACCACCAAACCATGTACCAGCACCTTGTCGGCGATAGGTTATACCATCAGCCAAATAAGGGGTATTT
>JANLVW010000823.1:0-9339 GCA_031364205.1 Ferruginibacter sp. | reverse complement strand
GAGTTTCACAGCTCGGCGAGAAAATTGCAAAACAGCAACATGAAGGTTTTAAATAATAACATGAATGAAAATTTACAATCTGTAGGGGTTGATGAGGAAGAAATAAAAGGCATTGTGAATATATTTACACAGCAAAATATTTTATCTTAATTAAGTAAATGATTCGCTTTTTTAAACTTATATTTTTATTGTTTTTATGTAGCAATTTATTGGCGCAAAATGCAAATATTAACTTAAATAAAAACTGGCAATTTACAAATGCTAATAATATACATTGGTACATAGCGTCTGTACCGGGAACGGTTCATACAGATTTGTTGGCTAATAAAATTATACCAGATCCATTTTTTGGAGACAACGAAAAAAGAATGCAATGGATTGATACCTGCGACTGGATTTACAAAACCACATTTACAGTTGATGAAAAACAATTAAGCAGCAAAAACGCAGATTTAGTTTTTGATGGGCTTGACACATATGCAGATGTTTACTTCAACCAAAAACTTTTACTTAAAGCCAATAACATGTTTCGGGGCTGGAATGTTGATGTGAAACCTTATTTAAAAACAGGAAAAAATATTCTTAAAATATATTTTCATTCTGCAAAAAATACTGTTGACAGTATTGCAAAAGCTGCTCTCCCACTAGTTCTACCAGATAATAATCGTGTGTATGCACGAAAAGCGCACTTTCAGTTTGGCTGGGATTGGGGCCCGGTTTTTATTGGGTGTGGGATTTGGAAAAAAGTGCAATTAAATTTTAATGAGGCAAAAAAAATAGACAGTCATATTAATTATGAGCCTATCATGGCAAAACTCATGCAACAGAAAGATACTATTGGTGAGTCATTTTATTTTGAAAAGGAGGGAAAACCCTTTTATGTAAAAGGTGCTAACTGGATCCCTGCAAATATTTTCTTGCCAAGCGTAAAAAAAAGAGACTATGTAGAATTGCTGATAAAGGCAAAAAAAGCCAACATGAAAATGCTGCGTGTTTGGGGTGGTGGCGTTTATGAAGATGATTATTTTTATGATTTATGCGACAGCCTTGGCATAATGGTTTGGCAGGATTTTATGTTTGCAAATGGTATGTATCCTGCAGATAGTGCCTTCATAAAAAATGTAAAGGCAGAAGTTATTTACCAGATTACAAGACTAAAAAAACATCCCTGCATAGTATTGTGGTGTGGCAATAATGAAATAGATGAAGCCTGGCATAACTGGGGTTGGCAAAACCAGTTTAATCTTCATGGTGTTGATTCAGCAAAGGTTTGGAACAATTACAAAATGTTATTTGTAGACAGTTTAAAAAGTTGGGTAAATGACTTTGATGGTAGAAGACCTTATATTTCTTCATCTCCAAAACTAGGTTGGGGTAATAAAAAAAGTCTAACGGAAGGCGACAGCCATTACTGGGGTTTGTGGTGGGGAATGGAAGATTGGGAAACGTTTAAAACACATACCGGCAGGTTTGTAAGCGAATATGGTATGCAGGCAATGCCGAATGTTGAAACATCAAAAACTTATTTACCTGCAACCGATTTTAAATATAAATCTTCTGCTGTACAATGGCACCAAAAAGCATCAAATGGCTTCTATAAATTAAACTTTTATCTTGATAAATATTTTATTGATTCATCAAAACTTTCAAAATTATCTCTGCAGAAATATACTTATTTAACGCAGTGTTTACAATACTACATTTTAAAGAATTGTATAGCTGTACAACGAAATAAAATGCCTTACAATATGGGTACATTATTATGGCAACTCAATGATTGTTGGCCTGCTACAAGCTGGAGCATTACTGACTTTAGCCGATCTGCAAAAGCAGCGTGGTATGCTGTTAGAGAGAGTTATAGAGATGATATGATGCCTATAAATGATACAGTTTATCCCAAAAAACTTTTATTATTAAAACCCGGCTTTACCATTTTGCCCGAAGTCGATAATACCTTCAGCATACAGAGTAATAAAGATGCCAAATACGTTTATATAAATGTTGGGAAAGGAAGTGAAAATATTTCCGATAATTATTTTGACTTGAAAGCAGGAGAAAAAAAACTATTGTCTTTTTCTGACAGAGATTTTTCGCCGACATCAGCAAAATCAATGAAAATAATTTCTTTGTATGATGTGCTTTCTAAATAAAAAAACATCAATATTTATAAATTATTTTTATGCAAAATTACTACCGGTGAGCCTTGTGCCATAAATACAGTATCAGGTTCGTTCTCATTTAAAAAGGCAAACTGCTTGCCGTAAAGTTTTTCAAAATCGCATACAATATTGTATTTTTTTACTGTGTGCACAAGCCATGATGGATGTTGTACTGCATATTCAAAAGTTGTACTGTTGCTGTATTTTGCATATCCCCAATAATGCTCTGCAATAAATTCCTGTTTACTACCCGGTTTCATTCTACTGCTTTCTTTCTCAACTGTAGCCTCCAGTTTATTCCATATTCCTTTATATTTCCAGTGATAGCCAAGTTCAATATTTCCATTTATTTCTTTGTAAAAACTTTTCGTTGGCAGCGTTACATATTTTTCCCTGTACAAAGTATTCGCAACAAAACTAATGGCAAATTTAGGGACAATTTCTTTTATAAACACAGCACCGCGTTTCCATGTATTTCCATCTTTTACCCTTACATAAAAACGTAGATTTATCTCTTCAAAATTTACATGAAACGGAACACTCAGACCAAGTATTTTTGTCTTCTCAAACATGAAGCCAATAAGGCTTACATAACATTCTCCGTTATAAAAATCTAATTCGGTGTTATTGGGTAAATAGGGCAACAAAATTGCAGGGTCAATTAAATAATTCGCCATTATCAAATTGTTCCATTCTGCGGTAAGAAATTTTTTATTCATGTTTAAACTTATCAGAAAAACTTTGGTAATTATTAAAATAGAGTATCAACAAAAAAGAGAAAATATAATCACAATAGTCAAAAAAAATCAATTTTCGTTCTCGTCATTTTATCCGCTCTTTATAATTTACCTTAAAAATTAGTCTTAAATTCTGGTCTTTTGTAAAATAATTATAAAACCAGTTAATGAAAACGGAGAGCCTGTTTTTTACCCCGAGTATCAGCATCAAATGAAGAAACATCCAAACAAGCCATGCTAAAAAACCACCAAAATGTAATTTTGGTTTTGGCACATCAACCACTGCGAGTTTTCTGCCAACTGTAGCCATAGCACCTTTATCATTATAAACAAATTCCATCATGCGGTCGTTGTTACTTTTCATCTGAATTAAATTCAGGTTATTAACAAGCATATCGGCATGTTGTATAGCTACGGGTGCAACCTGAGGGTGACCATGTGGATATAAAGCATCAGTTTCCATAAAAGCAACATCACCTATCGCATATACATTTTCAAATCCATTTACGAGGCAGTGTTGGTTTACTTTAATTCTGTTGCCTTTTGCAATAATTGCATTATCAATACCGGGTAAAACATTGCCTTTAACACCTGCTGCCCAAATGACCAAGGCTGTTTCAATTTGGCTACCATCTTTTAAAACAGCCGTTTTTCCATCATAAGAGTTTAAGGTACTGTTAGTTTTTACCAACACTCCTAAATCTTGTAAATATTGCTGAGATTGCTGGCTGCTTTTTTCACTCATTGCAGCAAGTGTTTTAGAAGATCCTTCTAGCAAAATAATTTTCATTTTACTAAAATCGAGTTCAGGATAATCTTTTGGCAATACAAACCTGCGCATATCTGCAATAGCACCACTTAATTCTACACCGGTAGGCCCGCCACCTACAATCACAACCGTCATAAGTCTTTCAAGTTCTAACAAGTCTTTTGTTGATGCAGCATCTTCAAAATTTTTAAGCAATCTGTGGCGAAGTTGGATTGCTTCAACTGTACTCTTCATAGGCATTGCATTTGCCGCCATTAACTCATTACCAAAAAAATTGGTATCGGCACCGGTGGCAATTACCAATTGATCATATTCAAAATCACCTATGTCGGTTATTACTTTGTTTTGGGTATGTACAATTTCCTTCACTTCTGCCATACAAAATCGTACATTTTTGCTGTGGTGAAATACTTTTCGCAGAGGAAAAGATATGTTGCTGGGATCAAGCCCGGCAGTTGCTACCTGATAAAAGAGTGGTTGAAACTGATGATAATTAAATCTATCCAGTAAAGTAATTTCAAATCCAGCTTTATTGCTTAATTCCCGGGCTAGCCGTAAACCCCCAAAACCACCACCTATTATTAAAAGTTTCATAATGAAAATTTAGATTGCAAAGTTAAATCAATTTTCAATATTTATTGAAAATTCAGAAATTAGTACAAGACTCTTACTTTCTTTGTACCCTTCACGCTTTTAAGCAATTCCATTGCATTTTTACTTAGGCTCTTGTCTAAATCTAAAACAACATAGCCTGTACTGTCATTTGTTTTTAAATATTGACCCAAAATATTAATTTTATTTTTACTTAATAACGTGTTGATATTACTTAGCACACCTGGTACATTATTGTGTATGTGTAAAATACGGTGAGCTCCTTCCTGCGGAGGCAAAGCAAGTGCAGGAATGCTGTGAGAACCAGTGCTGATACCTTTTTCCAAGTAATTAAATAATTTTGTACTTACATCCAAACCAATATTATTTTGTGCCTCCTGTGTACTTCCACCATTATGCGGAGTAAGAATTACATTAGGCAAATTCTGTAAAACTGATACAAAAGAATCGCCGTTTTTCTCCGGTTCATCAGGAAAAACATCTACAGCTGCGCCACCAATATGACCACTTAAAATTGCTTTCCGTAATGCAGGTAAATCAATTACTGTGCCCCTTGCATAATTAATAATTATTGCACCCTGTTTGCAATTTGCTAAAGTTTGTCTGTTAATTAAATTTCTTGTCGAATCAATTTCGGGCACATGGAGTGTAACGATATCTGATTTTTGTAACAATTCTTTTAATGATTTACTGTCTGATGCATTGCCTAATGGAAGTTTTGTTTCTGCATCATAAAAAATTACTTTCATTCCCAATGCTTCAGCTAAAACACTAACCTGGCTTCCAATATTTCCATAGCCAATAATACCGAGTGTCTTTCCACGCAGTTCATGGCTCCCTGTTGCATCCTTCATCCATTTACCTTCATGTGCAGCTTTATTTTTATCAATAATTTTTCTGATCAATAAAATTGATGCACCAATTACCAATTCCGCTACACTTCTAGTGTTGCTGTACGGAGCATTAAATACAGCAATACCATTTGCTGATGCAGCCTCAATATCTACCTGGTTTATACCAATACAAAAACAACCTATAGCCTGTAACTTAGTAGCAGCCTGCAATACCGCTGCAGTTATTTGTGTTTTACTTCTTATACCAAGTATATGGATATTTTTAATTTCTTTGATAAGATCTGCCTCACTTATTGCTCCGCTAATTTTTTTTACAGCGGTATAACCTGATGAAGTAAATTGTTGTGTAGCTGCATCACTTATATTCTCTAAAAATAAAATATTTATTTTTTCTTTTGGGTAGCTGGTTATTTTTTTATCTGCCATAATATAAAGTCCTTATTTTGCACAAATATATCTCATAGTACTGTTTTTAAATATGCTTATATATCAATTCTAAATATTCTTCTTCCTTTCAAAACTATAAAATTGAATAAAATAAAAATATTTTTTTGTGTATCAATATTATTTCTGATTACCGGCTGTTCATCCAAAAAAAACGATTTAAAAAACGCTAAAGAGCAGGATAAAAAGCAAACTTATATTATTCCGCCACCTTCCGTTTTAGCTGTTGTAGAACGGCAGAGAATACAATCGCAAAGTGAAATATTTTACGATTCGCTGCTGGATGGTTCAGGTTTTAACGGCGGAATGATTGTAGCAAAGGGAGGAAATATAATCTTTGAAAAATACAAAGGGTTTGTAAATAGTGACGGAAAAGATTCTATAAACGCTTCAACATCTTTACATATTGCTTCTGTATCTAAAACCTTTACTGCTATGGCTGTGCTCAAACTGCAGGAATTAGGTAAGCTAAATATTGATGACTCTGTAACGCATTTTTTCCCTGATTTTAATTATCCCGGTGTTACCGTAAAAACTTTGCTGAACCATAGAAGTGGCTTACCAAATTATTTGTATTTTATGGAAGATGCGGGTTGGAACAAAGACTCTGTTATCGAAAATAAAGATGTTCTGAAATGGCTTGTTTTTAAAAAAGGAATGCTAAAAAATATTGCTTCTCCTAATAAAAGATTTACTTATTGTAATACAAACTTTGCATTGCTTGCATTAATTATTGAAAAGGTTTCAGGGGAAACCTATCCACATTTTATGCAAGAAAATATATTCGATCCTTTGGGGATGAAAAATACTTTTGTGCATTTTAAAGGCGATAATAAAATACGGTCAAAAAGTTTTGACTGGAGAGGAAGAGAAATACCTGATAATTTTTTGGATGATGTTTATGGTGATAAAAATATTTACAGCACCCCAAGAGATTTATTAATATGGGACAGGGCTTTATCTGATACTGTTTTTCTAACTGCAAAGTCTTTGGAACTTGCATACACACCTTACAGCAATGAAAAGCCCGGCATAAAAAATTACGGATTAGGATGGCGTATGAATAATTATGTCGATGGTAAAAAAATTATTTTTCACAATGGCTGGTGGCATGGCAATAATGCCGCATTCATAAGGGTTTTAAAGGATGATGCTACTATAATACTAATCAGTAACCGTTATGCAAGCGCAGTTTACAAAGCTAAAAATCTTGTAAATATTTTTGATCGCTATTTCGAAACTGATACAGAGGATATTGAAAATGCAGTTCCTGCAACTACACCTGAAATTTTACCTGCAGACAAAAAAGATAAAAGGAAATAGTAATTTAAGATTCTGCTTTTCTCTTAGCCAAAGAAAAAATAACACAATGTAATTGCAGTAAGAATGCCTACCAAATCTGCGAGCAACATTGCACCAACAGCATACCTTGTATTTTTGACTGCAACGGCACCAAAATAAACAGCTATAACATAAAAAGTGGTATCTGATGAGCCTTGTAAAATACAGGACAATCTCCCAGCAAAAGAATCTGCACCATAAGTTTTCATGGTGTCGACCATCATTCCCCGTGCAGCCCCACCACTAAAAGGTTTTACCAATGCCGTTGGTAATCCATCTACAAAACGGGTGTCTGCGCCCATTGCAGCAAACATGTTTTTGATGCTGTCAATTACCACATCAAAAGTGCCGCTTGTACGCAATAAACTAATTGCTACCAGCATACCAACGAGGTATGGAATTATGCGGACTGCAGTTTCGAAACCACCTTTTGCTCCTGTAATAAATGCATCAAATACATCTATCTTTTTATAAATTCCGCCAAGAATGATCAGTAAAAAAATCAACAGAATTAAACCGTTGCTTAATGCCCCTGAAAAGAATTGTAAACTATCTGCATTCAACGATTTTAAATATACCATCAACAAAGAAATGATAGCGGTAATGCTTCCCACCCATAACAATATTGTGGGCTGAAATACATTTATTTTTTGTTTGATAGATACAATCAGCATTGCTGCTATAGTTGCTACAAATGTGGCAATCATACAGGGTATAAAAATATCTAAAGGATTTGCAGCTTTTGCAGAAGCACGCAATGCAATAATGCTTACAGGTATTAGCGTAAGTCCGCTTGCATGCAGGCATAAAAACATGATCTGTGCATTACTTGCCGTTTCTTTATTTGGGTTTAATGTCTGCAGGCTTTCCATTGCTTTTATGCCGAAAGGTGTGGCTGCATTATCTAACCCCAAAAGGTTGGCAGAAAAATTCATCATCATATGTCCCACTGCAGGATGGCCTTTTGGAACATCAGGAAATATTTTTGAAAAGAAAGGTCCGATTATTCTGCTGAGTAAATTGATGCCGCCTGCTTGTTCAGCTATTGCCAAAAAACCCATAAACAATGCAAGTAATCCTATCAATCCAATACATAACTCTACTGCGGATTTACAGGTATCTACTACCCCATTTGCGGTTTGAATTTTGTATGAAACATATTTGCCCGAACCGTTTTTAAATGTTGAAATGCCGCTTGTTGTATCTATTTTTTTAGAGTTGACTGCTGTAATAATTCGAGCACTAACCAATCCAGAATCCTGTGTATTTATTTTAATCGTATCCCCAGCTTTTCCAATAACCATGTTGGAAAAAATATTTTTATTTTCTTTTTGAAAAACAAAACCTTTTATGCAAGCAAGGCCTATAGCAATTATTATGAAGGCAGACCAGATGCGACTTAAAGCCATGACGAGATTTTAGATGTAAGATTTTGGATGTAAGATTTTTGTACACCCAAGGTTAGTAATGACAGATTCGAAAATTATGAATTTAATTTGAGAATAAGGATTTTGTTTAAGTCGCTTATTTAAAGAAAAGGAAACATGGAATGTTTACACTCCTGTTGATTAATACTTTCAATGTTTAATAAACCCCAGACTGCATAATTAAAGCCAAATATTTAATTGAAGATGAAATGTGCGACGCCACCGAAGATGGATATTGCTGCTTCTTTGTTGGGCTAAAACATCACCCCCAACTCTCCTACGGAGAGTAGCCGAACTATGACGAGATAAAAACTCTTTAAAGTTGTGGAGTTTAAAATAAACCTTCTGGGGATTTAGGGGACCTCAAAGTTGTTTCCGTTTCTTACCTTCGCAGCCGTTTCAAAAGAGATGTAAAAGTTCGTTAATCAGTTCAATTTTATTGAATCGTCTAATCTTACATCTTACATCTAAAAACTAAAATTCTTTTATGGCGCTCAAAGCAGGTATCGTAGGCTTACCAAACGTAGGAAAATCAACCCTTTTTAATGCAGTAAGCAACAGTGCAAAAGCACAGGCTAGCAATTACCGTTTTTGTACGATTGAGCCCAATACCGGTTTGGTAAATGTGCCGGATGAGCGCATAGATAAATTGGCTGCTTTGGTATCGCCAGAACGTACCGTGCCTACTCAAATTGAAATTGTAGATATTGCCGGACTTGTACGTGGTGCAAGCAAAGGCGAAGGTTTGGGCAATAAATTTTTAGCAAATATTCGTGAAGTGGATGCAATTATACAGGTAATCCGTTGTTTTGAAGACGATAATATCTTACGTGAAGAAGGCCCAATAAACCCGGTTGGCGATAAAGAAATTATTGAAACAGAACTTCAGTTAAAAGACCTTGACAGCGTTGAGAGAAAACTGCAGAAAGCCGAAAAACTGGCAAAGACAGATCCTAAAGCAAAAGTGGAAGCAGAAATTTTAGCTAAATGTAAATT
>JANLVW010000818.1:0-4243 GCA_031364205.1 Ferruginibacter sp. | reverse complement strand
CTCACTTAAACAAAAAAAACAATGAGCAAATTACATTTCACCACAAAACATGCTAACGAGGCTACCGTTACACACAACTGGTATGTTGTGGATGGTACTAATCAAACCGTGGGTCGCATGTGTGCAAAGATAGCAGCCATTTTAAGAGGCAAAAACAAAGCCTACTACACTCCCCATGTTGATTGTGGAGATAACGTAATTGTTACAAACTGTGAAAAGATCGTTTTTACAGGTAACAAAATGGACGAAAAGACTTATTTAACTTTTAGTGGTTACCCCGGCGGTCAAAAAGGCGAAAAGGCTAAAAACCTATTGGCTCGCAGACCGGAAGTTGTAATAGAAAGAGCTGTAAAAGGCATGCTTCCTAAAAACAAACTTGGTCGCCAGATGTACAAAAAACTATTTGTATATGCAGGTGCAGAACATCCGCACGGCGCACAGAAACCACAGGACCTAAACTTTAATCGTAAATAAAAAAGATACTAGATTTTAGATATAAGATACAAGACAAAACAATATCTAACCTCAGTCAGTCTCATAAAAATAAAAAATGGAAAAGCAAAAAAACGCAGTAGGTCGCAGAAAAGCAGCTGTAACACGTGTTTTCCTTAGCAAAGGAGAAGGCGCAATTACAGTAAACGGAAAAGACTATAAAACTTATTTCCCGCTTATATACTTACAAAACCAAGTAATAGCTCCACTTAAATCAATAGAAGCTATTGATAAATTTAATATTGTTATAAATGCTACAGGTGGTGGTGTAAAAGGCCAGGCAGAAGCAGCAAAATTAGGTATTGCACGTGCATTGCTTGAAGTAAATGCTGAATACAGACCAATATTTAAAGCACTTGGATTTTTAACCCGTGACTCCCGTGTAGTAGAGCGTAAGAAGCCGGGCCGTAAAAAAGCAAGAAAATCATTCCAGTTCAGCAAGCGTTAATAAGGAAGATAACAGACAGAAGATATAAGACAAAAGATTTGGTAAATACATGTCAGATTTCTCGTATCAGGTTTTACAATTTTAAAAAATACTTTAATAATATACAATGGAAAATAACACTTCCTTACAACAGCAGTTACTTGAAGCAGGGGTACATTTTGGTCACTTAAAGAAAAAGTGGAATCCTAAAATGCTTCCATACATTTTTGCAGAAAAAAAAGGTATCCACATCATTGATCTTAACAAAACTGTAGAAGGTTTACAGGAAGCAGCAGCGGCACTTAAAGCTATTGCTCGCAGTGGAAAAAAGATCATGTTTGTTGCTACTAAAAAGCAGGCAAAAGAAATTGTACAGGAAAGCGCAAAGCGTGTAAACATGCCTTTTGTAACAGAACGTTGGTTGGGCGGTATGCTTACTAACTTTAATACAGTGCGTAAGAGTGTAAAGAAAATGCAGAGCATTGAAAAGATGCTTGGCGACGGAAGTGCAGAAAACCTAAACAAAAAAGAGCGTTTAACACTCACCCGTGAAAAAGAAAAGATGGAGAAAGTATTGGGTGGTATTGCAAATATCAGCCGTGTACCATCTGCCTTATTTATGGTAGATATAGGACACGAGCACATTGCACTTGCAGAAGCAAAGCGTTTAAATATCAGCACTTTTGGTATGGTTGATACCAATTCTGATCCTAATAAAGTTGATTTTGCCATTCCTGCAAATGATGATGCTACAAAATCTATTGCTATTATAGTAAACTACATAACCGCAGCAATTGCCGAAGGTTTGGAAGAACGTATGAGCAGCAAAGATGAAGAAAGTAATGATGATGCAGATGAAAGTGCAGAAGCTAAAGCAGCACGTTTTGAAAATAAACAAGATGGTGGTGACGACAGAAGACGTGGTGGTGGTCGTGGGCCGGGCGCAGGAAGTGGTGGACCGGGTGGTGCACCAAAGCGTAGAGTTGCAGGACCAGGCGCAGGTGGTAGAAGACCGGCAGGTAAGTAAAGGACCTTTAAATCCCACACAGGAATTTAAAAACAGGTTGCTGCACACGATTTGCGATTTTATTGCTGTCCAAATAAAAACAGCACATATGGTAGCCCCCCGTTGTGTCACCCACTTTAGGGTTATACCTTTCTTGAACATTATTAAAAAACATTAAAATAAAAAACTCCTCAAAGTATAAAGTTTAAAACTTGTAGTTTGGGGATTTTTACAAAAAGACTATTATGAGTGCAACAATAACAGCAGCAGATATAAATAAATTACGCCAGGCTACAGGAGCCGGTATGATGGATTGCCGCAAAGCATTGGTAGAAAGCAACGGTGAGTTTGAGGCAGCTATTGACTGGCTCCGCAAACAAGGCCAAAAAGTTGCTGCAAAACGCAGTGACCGTGAAGCGAAGGAAGGAGTGGTAATAGCACAAACTACAGCAGATAAAAAAGCAGGAATTGTTTTATGCATTAGCTGCGAAACTGATTTTGTAAGTAAAAATGCGGACTTTGTTGCATTTGCACAGGTCATAGCTGACGCAGCTGTTGCTAATAATGTAAAAACTGCTGAAGAACTTGGTAACGTTGAAGTGAATGGGGCTAAAGTGGTTGATATGATTAATGATAAAGTAGCAGCGATAGGTGAAAAAATAGAAATACAGAAGTTTGAAAGAGTTGAAGCGCCTTACGTAGCAAGCTATATACATGGCGCTTACCGCATGGGTGTATTGGTAGGTATGACGGAGGAAGCAGTAGAAGCTGGAAAAGATGTTGCCATGCAAATTGCAGCAATGAATCCGCTTGCCATTGATGAATCTACAATTGATCCCGCAACAATTGCACGTGAAAAAGATATTGCCATTGAGCAAATTAAAGCTGAAGGTAAACCCGCAGAAATGGCGGAAAAAATAGCGCTCGGTAAAGTAAATAAATTTTTAAAAGATAATACTTTATTGGCACAGCCTTTTGTAAAAGACAACGCAAAATCTGTTGGAGATTATTTGAAGGCTACTAGTGCTAATCTGAAACTTACAGCATTTAAGAGAGTTGCTTTAGGTTAAGACTTCTTAAGCTATTTCCTATTATAATAAAGAAAGCCCCGTTATGACTAACTGGGCTTTTTATTTGCTGTAAATATTTTATTTGCTTGTGGTTTTGTGGAGACTGCCTTTTTCTTGATTTTTATTGCTGAGGTTCTATAATAAACAGGTGTAACTGTACTTTGGTTATTATTTATATTTTCATTAAATGTAGCATTTGCCTGTTTATATGCAAGAACAGAAGCAGGCTGGTTTACTCTTGATGCTTCGTCTCTTGGAGGGCGATTTGGTTGAAGAATATTTGTAGACTCTATCGGAGATAAAGGTTCTTTTTGTTTTGGCTGTGTTCCTGATGGTGTTTCAGGAGCATTAATCAATTGCCGGGGAATTTCAACTGCTTTTACATCTGCACCCTGATACACAGGCTTTACCGGATTTGCCGCCGTTGGGATATTAATGGGTTGTGGCGACGCTGATTTTTCTGCAGTTGAAGAATTAGGTACCGCTTGAACTTTTGACTGTATTACAGGTGTGCCAGAATGAAGTTGTGCAACTCCTTTAAAACTTATAAATATTATTACGCAAAAAATAAATGTTTTCATATACATTGTTTATTTTAAGTGTGCAACCTTTACTGATATATCATTCAGCACTCTTAAAAGAATAATTTTTTATATAAATGTTTATATTATTCTTTATGCATAGGTTGAAGGCTGGATCTGTTTGTCTCTAAGTGAATGGTTACTCCAAGTTCATCGAAGGATCTACATAAATCTCTGATGGAATTTTCTAAACTAATGGCACTGTTTTTAATTATTTCGTTGCAGTTAGCAGTATCCTTGCTTTCATTATTCTCTAACATATCAACACATAACCGAATATTGGTTAAAGGATTTTTCATCTGGTTGAGAATATTTAAAATGCCTAACTCAGCTATTTTTGATTGTTGTGTCACTGTTTCCTCCTTTCTGTTTAATGCCTTAAAAACGGTTATGGCTCAATTTTAAAACCAGAAATTGTTAACTGGATAAGAAGATTACATTTTTACTAAAGTGTGTTTTCTATAAAATGGTACCGTAATTAAAAATTAAATTCTTTATGATAATTTATTTTAGACATATATAATGTATAATTTATATTATTAAAATTGTTATCTTTATTTTGCAACCAACCAAAAACGATGAATTGGAATTAAGGCGGTATAAAAGATTTTAGCAACAGAGATTTGATTGGATGTACTTTATTTTTTTGACCTCTTAAAAAGTAAAC
>JANLVW010000201.1:0-3079 GCA_031364205.1 Ferruginibacter sp. | reverse complement strand
CCTGGTGCATGGAACATACAAAAAATGCTGGAAGCTGCAGAAGCATTTCCTATGAACCTAGGTTTTTTTGGAAAGGGCAATTGCGCTAGTCTTGAACCACTCGAAGAGCAAATAAAAGCCGGTGCATTGGGTTTAAAAATTCATGAAGATTGGGGAAGTACACCGGCTGTTATTAATGCTGCTCTAACAATTGCAGATAAGCATGATGTACAGGTAGCTATTCATACAGACACTTTAAATGAAGGCGGTTTTTTAGAAGATACCATTAATGCCATAAACGGAAGAGTAATACATACTTTTCATACTGAAGGGGCCGGTGGTGGGCATGCTCCTGATATAATTAAAGCTGCCATGTTTCCAAATGTGTTGCCGTCCTCAACAAATCCAACAAGGCCATTTACAGTAAATACGATTGATGAGCATTTAGATATGCTAATGGTTTGTCATCATCTCGATAAAAATGTACCGGAAGATGTTTCTTTTGCAGACAGTCGTATTCGTCCTGAGACAATAGCTGCAGAAGATATTTTACATGATATGGGCGTGTTTAGTATGATGAGCAGTGACAGCCAGGCAATGGGACGGGTTGCAGAAGTCATAATTCGCACATGGCAAACGGCCCATAAAATGAAAGTGCAACGTGGTGCTTTGGCAGAAGATGCAAAAAATAACAATGATAATTTTAGGGTAAAAAGATATGTTGCTAAATACACCATCAATCCTGCAATATCGCACGGGATAAGTGAATATACGGGTTCATTAGAGGCCAGCAAGCTTGCTGACATTGTGTTATGGAAGCCTGCTATGTTTGGTGTAAAACCTGAAATGATTATAAAAGGAGGTATGATAGTAGCTGCAAAAATGGGAGATCCTAATGCTTCCATTCCTACACCGCAGCCCGTTATTTACAGGCACATGTTTGGTGCAAGTGGTAAAGCATTGTTTAATACATGTGCCACATTTGTTTCAAAATTATCACTTCAAGAAAATATAGTACAGCAATATGGTTTGCAAAAAATGATATTACCGGTAAAAAATTGCAGAAATATCTCTAAGAAAAGTTTGATACACAATGATGCCACCCCCCAAATAGATGTGAACCCTGAAAACTATCAAGTAAAAGTAGATGGTGAAATAATAACCTGCGAGCCTATGAAAGAATTACCAATGGCACAGCGTTATTTTTTGTTTTAAAACATTTGGCATTCCATTGCCAATTTCATTTATATATTATCAATGCTTATTAAAGAAAAAAAAGGAAATATAAAATCAGTAGCAGCTAGCGATAAAACTATTGACGTTGTTACATTTGAATGGTACGAAACCAACAAACGAATTCAAAGAAAAGTGACAAAGTCAGGAACTGATATCTCTTTAAAGTTTTTAATGGATAACCCTTTAATCACAGAAGGTGATATTTTTTTTGAAGATGATTATTCCATCATCATAGCAGAGGTGCTGCCATGTGAATGTTTGGTGATTGCACCAAAAAATATGTTTGAAATGGCAAGTGTATGTTATGAAATAGGCAATAAGCACTTACCATTATTTTTTGAGAATGATGAAGTGCTGGTGCCCTTTGAAAAACCTTTGTTTAAATTATTAATTACATTGGGTTATAGTATTAAACAAGAGCAAAGAAAATTATTACAGTCACTCAAAACTACTGTAGCACCTCATGGTAACCAAAACGAAACCTTATTTTCAAAAATTATGAAGCTTACCGTGAACAATGAGTAGTGCATTATTAAATTTATTGCACCTTACAGATCCCACATTACCTATTGGCGGTTTTGCTCATTCAGCAGGATTGGAAACTTATGTGCAACAGGGTTTGGTAAAAGACTCGGTTACTGCTAAATTATTTGTTGAGCAAATGTTGTCACAAAACTTATGCTACACCGATGCGGCTTTTTTATCATTGGCATTTGATGCAGCAAAAAAAAATGATTTTAAAAAAATATTATTGTTAGATGAAGAATGTAGTGCGGTAAAATTACCCGCAGAAATAAGAAACGCAAGTAATAAATTAGGAATGAGGTTAATCAAAATTTTTATGCCATTAACAAAAAATATTTTTTTAGATAGCTATGCCGACGCTATTAGAAGCCGGAAAGCTATTGGTCATTATTGTATTGCTTTTGCTTTGTGTGCCGCAGCATCTAAAATTTCTAAGAAAAATGCTTTATGTGGATTTTACTACAATGCTGCGGTGGGTTATGTAACAAATGCAGTAAAACTTATACCACTAAGCCAGCAAAATGGACAAGAAATTTTATTTTCATTACATAAACTAATTGATGATTTGGCAGGAAGATCTTTAAAGCCCGATGAGAATCTAATTGGATTGTGTTGTACAGGTTTCGATATTAAAAGCATGCAGCATGAGAGGTTGTATTCGAGGTTGTATATGAGTTGAGCGATAAACGTAAAAACCCTTTGGAGCAAACATTTGTTTACGTATTGTATTTAATTTAAAAATAAAAATAACCCTTTGTGCATTAGCGGTTAAATTAAAAATGGAAAGAAGTTACATAAAAATTGGCGTGGCCGGCCCTGTTGGATCAGGTAAAACAGCCTTAATAGAAAGGCTAAGTCGCCATTTGATAAACGATTACAGCATTGCCGTTATAACCAATGACATTTATACAAAAGAAGATGCTGAGTTTCTTACCAAGAATAGTTTATTACCTGCCGAACGAATCATTGGTGTAGAAACCGGTGGCTGTCCACATACAGCTATAAGAGAAGACGCCAGTATGAACTTAGAAGCAGTAGACGACATGGCCAATCGTTTTCCTGAAGTACAAATAATATTTATAGAAAGTGGCGGTGATAATTTGTCTGCAACATTTAGTCCTGACCTTGCTGATGTAACCATATTTGTAATTGATGTTGCCGAAGGAGATAAGATACCTAGGAAAGGTGGTCCCGGAATTACGAGAAGTGATTTGCTCATCATCAATAAAATTGATTTAGCACCTTATGTAAATGCTAATTTAGAAATGATGGAAACAGATGCACGAAGAATGCGCAATGGAAAACCTTTTGTATTTACAAATTTAATGAGTTTACATGG
>JANLVW010000192.1:0-2299 GCA_031364205.1 Ferruginibacter sp. | reverse complement strand
TTTTAGAATTGTTCCCTATCAGGCATTAATGCTCGATCCACAATCAAAAGCCCTACAATATTGCCAGTGTATTTTTGAAGGTATGAAGGCAAGCATTGGTATGGACGGTGTTCCTAAACTTCTTCGGCCTGATTTAAATATTAAACGTTTTAATCTTTCAGCTGATCGTATGTGCATGCCTGCAGTACCGGAAGATATCTTTATGCAGGCTTTAAAAGCCATTACACTTTGTGAGAAAAACTGGATACCAAAAGAGGTTGGAAGTGCTTTATACCTGCGCCCAACAATGGTTGCCACGGAGAGTTCGCTGGGAGTTACACCATCTAGCACTTACACTTTTTATATTTATACCGGCCCTGCACAGCCTTATTTTAATAATCCAGTAAAACTGGTAACAGAACAAATATTTATAAGAGCTGTGCCTGGTGGCACTGGTGAGGCTAAAACCGGCGGTAATTACGGAGCCTCTTTAAAAGCAGGCCAGCTGGCAAAACAAAATGGATATGACCAGATCATCTGGCTCGAAAGCCCTGCATTTGAAAAAATACAGGAAGCAGGTATGATGAATTTGTTCTTTGTAATAGGCGATACTGTCATCACTCCAAAATTATCAGGTGCAGTACTGAAAGGCACTACCAGAACTTATTTTATTGATATACTCAAGGAAAAAAATATTAAGGTAGAAGTAAGAGATATCTATATTAATGAAATTATTGAGGCATCTAAAAACGGAACTTTAAAAGAAGCTTTTGGAACCGGTACTGCTGCCGTAGTTTCTCATATTGCTGAAATTACACATGGCGACATGCACATGATATTGCCTGTTGATACCGAAAAAATAAGTACCATGCTTTACAACGAAATAACAGGATTAAGAGCAGGAACAATAGAGGACAAACACAACTGGTTAGTGTCAGTAAAAGAAAATATTTTAACCCATTCATAAATAATTACATTATGCAAAAAATTAATTGGAATAATATTCCGGTAGACCAGGTTAATGATAAAATGAAAAGACAACTTATTTATGGCGAGAAAATAATGGTAGCCAAAATGGAATTTAAAGATGGGTTTACGGTGCCATGGCATTCACACGCAAACGAACAGGTTACAGAAGTTTTAGAAGGCGTGTTACGTTTTTGGTTTGATGATAACGAAGAAGAAACGATCGACTTAATGGCTGGTGATGTAATAATTATTCCGGGCCACCGCAGGCACAAAGCACTGATGATTGGCAAAGTTGTTGAGACAGATACTTTTTCGCCGCCAAGGCAAGATTGGATTGATGGATCTGATGCTTATTTGAGAAAATAATTTATGCTCAAAGCAAATAATTTAAAATGGATTTAGGAATACAAAATAAGGTTGCACTTGTACTTGCATCAAGCAAGGGGTTGGGTAAAGCAGTAGCATTAGAGCTGGCAATTGAAGGTGCTAAAGTTATTATTTGTGGTACTGATACGGATGCACTTGCCGCTACAGAGCAAGAAATAAATGCTGTTGCACAACATAAAGTACTTGCAATTGTATGCGATATTACAGATGAGGTACAACGAAAAAATTTAGTTGAGCAAAGTGTAAAAGCATTTGGTGCTATAGAAATTTTAGTAACTAATACAGGCGGTCCCGCTGCAGGTCCGTTTGAGCAGTTTAATTTAGATGACTGGAAAAATATTTACAATTTACTTTTTTTAAGTGCGGTAGATATTATTCAACAGGTATTGCCAGGCATGAAGAAAAAAGGTTGGGGGCGTATTTTAACCATTACTTCTGTGGCAGTAAAACAACCTGCTGATAACCTTATTTCATCCAACGCAGTAAGAACAAGTTTATTGGGTCTTGTAAAAAGTTTATCAAACGAAGTGGCCATACACGGCATTACGGTAAATAATATTTTACCGGGTTATACTAGTACCAACCGGCTACAAGGGCTTATTGAAAAGAACCCAAAAGTAAATGAGGTAAAAGAAACCATACCTATGAAAAGATTTGGGACAACGGCAGAGTTTGCTGCTGCCGCTGCATTTTTAGTAAGTGAGCGAGCCAGTTATATTACAGGCCAGTCATTGGCAGTAGATGGCGGGTGGATAAAAGGGCATTAAATAACGCACAGCACAAAAAGTATAATGTATTAATTATAGCATTACAGGATTTAGAGTGGAGAAATATTATTAAATAAAACCTTTTAGAGAACAAATCACTGATTGTTCCATTAATCACAAAACCGTCCGTATAAAAATTTTTAAGAAAGTTAAATTACTAATAGCTAGATAATTAATTTAAAAATTCATGGCGGACG
>JANLVW010000159.1:0-1622 GCA_031364205.1 Ferruginibacter sp. | reverse complement strand
AAACTATGAAAACACAGATCAACTACTTCTTCTACATAAAGAACATTTGCAAATAACCTGTAACTTAAAAACGTTTCGGCAGCACTTAGCTTTCTTAAAAGCAAGCGGAAAATATTCGGCAAATTTTTATAATGTTGAACTGCCGGAAAAGATTGGGTTAGGTTTATGGCAATTTCCCAAGGGCAAGGTCCCGGCAGTATTCCCGGTGTTCGTTAAAAGACAAATCTTTGCCGGGAATATTTATGTTTGGAATCTGGAGAGTGAAATGTATGAAACGGAAATGTTGAATACAGAGATAAAAACTTTAGAGGGTAACTTCATTTCACAGCATGAAAATTATTGCTGCAGTGGAATTGAGTTTTATAAATATCCTTCCTGTTCTTATTAAATATTTTATTTAAATTATAGAGTGCATTTCAGCAAAATATTATGGCTCAAGAAAAAAATTGCCCCAATTATAACGATATAGTTAGTTTTTTAGCTGAACCCAAAGACCAAAATGAGCTGAACCGCAATATAGACAGGATTGGAGATTGCACGGAATGTGCAGAGGCAGGTGTATGTGGTTTATGGGTAACTTGTTTGTTTATTGATGATCTTGCGCCAAGGCTTGGGCTACCGCCAAAAGAAATAGGCATAAATGATTTAGATGACTATATGGACAAGATTGCTTTGGCGCTTGTAAAACGAAAAGATTTTGTACGCCATCAAGATATAGCAGGATCGAAACGGGTGTTCCCTTTAAAGTATTTTGAAAACTTTATCCCACTCAGGGCACAAAATAATAATAATTATATAAGAAGTAATCTGCAAAAAGCTTTTGATGCATTTCATCAGGAAGATTATGAAACCGCGGTTTTACTTTTTAGAATGCTTCTAACAGAATACAACAAATTTGAAGATTTCAATTTATATGCTGCTATTTCTTATTTTTTTGGAGGCGATTATGAAAATGCCGTAACCTTTATGAACTATTATAGTGAAAAAACGTATAGTTATGACAGGGTAATGGGAAATGCATTTATAGATTTATGTTGTGATAAAATGAAATTTAATTTGGGCAGTTGATAGAAGTAAAAGGGGCTTCGGTAGGTGCGTGACTCATTCACTGTTTGCTAATGACCCCCTTCTAATAAATACTAGGCTGCGAGATTTTAATTTAACAGCTAGCAAGTAAAGGAGTTGCATTTAAGTTCATTTTTTCAATGGGGGTAGGAGCCTGGCGGAGGAAAATAATAATTATAGGATGCACAGATACGCCACGCACAAATCTTTGCTGGATACCTGTCTTTACTTTAAACTTTAATAAAACTATTCGCCGCTGGTTAGAAACTATGCGGCGGTGAAGATTTTTGCGAAGACAAACGTAGGAGAAGAACTTTATTGTTTCTGGAGATTGAACCATTTCCAACCCTCCTGCTAATTCAAGAGAAATAAATGTTTCTCCGTCTTTACGCTCACGCAGAGCATAGTTTTTTACATGTACCATGTTTGTTTTTTTTAAAAAATGATAAGAATAGTTTTATACTGTTATCTCCACCGAAAAGAAATTAAATGAATAATTCTTTCTGGAGGGGGATGTCAGTATGCTGTTAATGTAAAGGGGGGGAGTTAAGTAGTTG